>NZ_LGSU01000250.1 GCF_002260545.1 Hydrocoleum sp. CS-953
TCAATAATTAATAATTATTAATTACCTCTTCTGTAATAGAAGGATTGGTTAAAAGGGCATTTTTTTCTTCTCTTGGTCGATTTGATATGGCATTTAGCGTTCCCCACAAAGTGCGTTTTTCATATCGGCGACAGGGGAAACGCTACGCGACATGGAAAGCGGAGCATTCCCTATACGAAAAACCGTAGCTTCTCTGCAAGAGGCAGCATTCCCCAGGAAAGAAAAGCTCCTCTAATTTTGCCATAGTAAAAATGATTAGAAGTCAACTAAAATATAGCAATCCTAAATTGGTCGTAATAAGTTTTTTAATAATTAAAAAGAGCTGAAAAACTTGAAAATTATGACTCCTGACTCCTGACTCCTGACTCCTAAATACTCCCAAAATACCACAACCGATCGGAGGATTGCTATAGTAATTTTACATTAATTTGTACTATATTTTGCAGATGAAGTATAATTAATGGACTAAAAATATAAAAATATGATTTGATTTTAAGCCAAATGAAAACTGCATTAATTACAGGCGCTTCCTCTGGAATAGGTGAAACTTTTGCTCAAGAATTAGCAGCAATAAAAACCAATCTAGTATTAGTTGCTCGTTCCGAAGATAAACTACAAAAATTAGCAAATACTTTACAGAGTAAATATCAAATTCAGACTGATGTAATAGTTCAAGATTTAACAGCATCAGGAGCAACAAAGTCTCTATTTGAAGCAGTTTCTCAGAAAGGATTAACTATAGATTTATTAGTTAATAATGCTGGTTTTGGTGACTATGGAAATTTTGCTGGAAGACTTCTAGAAAAGCAAGTAAATATGATTCAATTAAATATTACTGCTTTAGTAGAATTAACACATTTATTTTTACCAGGAATGCAACAACGCAAATCTGGTGGAATTATTAATGTTGCTTCAATTGGTGGATTTCAACCTTTGCCTTATATGTCCGTTTATGGTGCAACAAAGGCATTTGTTTTAAGTTTTAGTGAGGCTTTGTGGGCAGAAAATCAAGATTCAGGAGTGAAGATATTAGCCCTTTGTCCTGGACCTACAGAATCAGATTTTTTCCAGAGAGCAGAATTTCCGGGGTCTGGAGGAAAAACTTCCATGGAAAAATTGACCTCTGCAGAAGAGGTAGTACGAGATGCTCTTCAGGCATTAGAAAAAAATCAATCTAATGTTGTTACAGGAGGATTGTTAAATCAAGTAATTGTTAATACTTCTCGTTTCCTTCCACGAGAGACTTTAGCTGGTGTAGTAGAAAAACAGTTTAAAAGTTTTGACCAAAATAAGTAAGTATAGTGCTACGCGCAAGTCAAAAGTAGTCTATCACTAAGTTTTTCCTGCCTAAATGTTCAGCTAATCAGCTAACAGAATTTACCAATGTCTGTGCCCTAAATGCACAGTCTTATAGAACCCATTTTGGCTCTATGAAAAGGGAGTAGGGGAGTGGGGGAGATGGCGAGATGGTGAATAGAGGGGCCTAGATTCTACTCTCGATCTCCTGAATTCTGTAGGGGCGAAGAGCGAATCGCCACTACGACTCCTGACTCAAGAGCCAAAAACCCTTACCTTTACCAAGATACCAAATGGCTTCTATAAATATAGTTATCTATTGCCAAAATGGTCATTTCCATCTTAAATCTAAGAATAGAATACTAAAATTAGACTTGACAAATAAAAGAGGATTATGTTAAAAAAACGGTCGATAGTAGCATGGGTAATGGCACTATTAGTAGCATTTTTGGCGAGTTGTAGTTCTCCAACTCCACCGCCAACCTACTCAGATGCTCAATTACAGAAAATTGAACAATATACGGCCAGAATAGTGGCTTTGCGCGATCGCATGAGTGAACTAGAAAGCCTAATTCAACAGGAAGAATGGATAAATGTAGATACGTTTATCCACGGGCCATTGGGAGATTTGCGGAGTAAGACTAATTATCTGACCCAAAGTCTACTATTGGCAAAAGACAAAACACCTGTGCTGGATGCAGCAAAACAAGTATTTGAAGACTTAGAGGACATTGATGTAGCAGCAGCAGAAGGGGATAAAAAGCAAGCTCTGAGTGAGTACAAAAAAGCAGTAGCTGATTTTGATACTTTCTTAGGTTTAGTGCCAAAAGATAGTTAAATAGCTATAAGCTTTGAGCTTTCAGCTCAAGTCAAAACTATAGCAATCTTAATAATTAGGTTGTAACATTCTACTGTAGGGGTTTGGTCTCCAAACCCAAGCCCCAAAATGGGATGTTAATTTTATCGTAGGGGTTTGGTCTCCAAACCGAGCGCCAAAATGAGATGTTAATTTTATCGTAGGGGTTTGGTCTCCAAACCGAGCGCCAAAATAGGATGTTACAGCAGTTTTCAGGTCAATGAACCACATAAAAAAAATGATAATCTTGTAGGGACGTTGCATGCAACGTCCCTACAGTGGTCTACCCAAATGAAAACCGCTGTAATTTTATCGTAGGGGTTTGGTCTCCAAACCGAGCGCCAAAATGAGATGTTAATTTTATCGTAGGGGTTTGGTCTCCAAACCG
>NZ_LGSU01000251.1 GCF_002260545.1 Hydrocoleum sp. CS-953
ATTTATCAAGTCATTCCCGACACTACCGCCATTAAATATCAAATGATTCGAGTCATCGAGGAATCAAACGAAGATTACCTCTACCCAAAAAATTAGCCGAAAATAATTGCACTTAATTACTTTCTATGAATACAAATTTTCTTGAATACGAATTATAAAATTTTGTTAGTTCCAATCTTTTCTTTCTCCTGACTCCTGACTCCTAGAGTGATACGATCACTAATTCTACCAATTCCCATGCATTATTGCTATACTTTGGGGATACTTCAGTTATTAACTAATCAGCAGGGCGCAGAATCATTTTTTTGCTAATTTTAGCACTTTTTAATGTTAATTATTCTTATTTGTGCTACTCCCGTACGGACGTTGCACAGGCAAAAATGCGTTTTCCGTTCCGGAATGCTCCGCTTTCCATGTTGCGCAGCAAAACGTCCCTACACTCCCCTACTCCCCTACTCTGAAATAGATAAAGTTTTTAAGAAATGGTATTACCCGGATTTTATATGAGTGCTAAATATACAAATAATTTTGCTTATGAATATTATATTTTCACCTGTTCAACGGTTTTTAATTACATGGCTTTTATTATTAGTGGCAGGGTGGTTTACTATTGGGGCAATAAGTTATATAGGTGAAATAGTTAGTATCTTAATTACTGCAGGATTAGTAGCATTTTTGTTAAACTATCCAGTGGCTAAATTACAAATATTTTTACCTCGAAGTTTGGCAGCAGGTTTAGTATATTTAATGGCTGCTTTAATAGTTTTAGTTATTGGTCTAACTATTGTACCACCAGTCTTTAATCAAGCTCGACAATTGTGGTTGAATTTTCCAGATTTGTTAGAGTCTGCAAGATTACAATTGACTGAATTTCAAGCCTGGAGTGAACTTAATAATTTACCCTTCGATGTGGGAATTTTGCAACAGCAACTATCAGCAAAAGCTCAAGAAGAAATAGAGGCTATCGCTGCTACAAGTTTTGGTTTAGTATTAGGAACGGTTAACTGGTTTTTCGACTTAATCTTAATCTTAGTAATCTCTTTTTATATGCTCTTAGATGGAGAAAGAGTGTGGGATAATCTTACCAGTATTATTGCTCCAAAAGTACGAGATGTATTTACACAATCCTTAGAAGGTAATCTTCAAAGTTTTGTTTCTGGGCAGTTGCTATTGGGGTTATTTATGGCAACTACTTTATCTATAGCTTTTTGGTTTTTAGGAGTTCCATATTTCCTATTATTTGCAGTATTTATAGGTGCAATGGAATTAATTCCATTTATTGGAGCAACTTTGGGCATTGGTACTGTAGGTATTATCGTAGCATTTATAGATNCAATCCTTAGAAGGTAATCTTCAAAGTTTTGTTTCTGGGCAGTTGCTATTGGGGTTATTTATGGCAACTACTTTATCTATAGCTTTTTGGTTTTTAGGAGTTCCATATTTCCTATTATTTGCAGTATTTATAGGTGCAATGGAATTAATTCCATTTATTGGAGCAACTTTGGGCATTGGTACTGTAGGTATTATCGTAGCATTTATAGATTGGTGGTTGACATTAAAAGTATTAATAGTAGCGATCGCTATGCAGCAAGTTAAAGATAATATAGTTGCTCCTAGAATCATGGGGAATTTAACCGGACTTAGCCCTGTAATTATTTTTGCGGCATTACTATTAGGTGGTAAAATAGGAGGACTATTAGGAGTAATATTGGCAATTCCTTTAACTGGAGTTTTGAAAAGTATTGTGGAAGTTGTGTTAAATCCTAAATTACCACCTCAAACTGGTTCTTTTTTTTATAATCCTCTGGATGAAGATGGGGAGATGAGGGGATGGGGAGAAGGAGAGATTTAATATTAAAGTATAGATAGGGTTTATTGAAAAAAGCATAGTTTGGGGAGGATTGGGAGCTATAAAGATAGAATTATAAATATATATTGTATCGCAATCCTACATAGGGTTTACTGATTAAATATCAACGCCTTTCTAGATAAAAGATAAGTGCCTTTTTCTGTCGAACAAACTGCAAGTTTTTAGGTCAAAAAGGTTCAAAAATTAAGCATTAAAGGCTCACACGAGGCAGAAAAATTCTAGGACAATTCTTATTACTATCACCTCTAAATTCCCATTTATTCTGACTCCTGAATTCTGACTTCTGACTCCTACCCCCACCACTCATACTTTTTCAGCAAACCCTAAATAGGTTGTGACAAATCAAGAACTAGATAAAAAAAACTGAAAGTCAGGTCTGTTAACTTTTGCCTGTTGCCTAAAAGCAGTAAGCTTTTTATACACAAATAAAATAGGATTGCTATATAGTTAGTGTTTTAAATGATTCGTAAATATCTAGAGTGGTGAAAGAGTCACTAAATAAGGATATTTAGTTTACATCTCAAAAAAGATGCTATATAAAATGACTATACATAATCTCAAAAATATCTTTTTCGGCAGAATTTTTGCCATCCAAAAAACATGGGAGCGAGCGTCATCTTGGACGACATATTGATGGCTGAAGGCGGGAATTATTCCTAAAATTCCACAAATT
>NZ_LGSU01000252.1 GCF_002260545.1 Hydrocoleum sp. CS-953
AATTGTTATTCTGCCTCAAACTATTTACTACTCTAGTGAAGAAGCCTTAGAAAAATCAGCTCAAGTGCTGAATAAACATCCTGATTTAAAAAATTTTCCCGAAAAAATGTACTTAGAACTATATCATTATCTGTATGGAAATCGCAAATTTTTTGACTTGGCTAATTTTTTTTGGATTAATAACTAGCATTGGTATTGGTACAATGATATATGCTTATCGTGGACAAGGAAGTATTTCTGTCCTATTTACAGAACCTATATCAAAATCTGAATTAATACCACCAGAAGCAGCAGTAAATTTTCAACAAGGATGTGAAGCTTTTCGAGTACAAAATTATCAACAAGCTATAAATAAATTTACTGAAGCTATACAAAATAATTCTAATATTGCTGAAGCTTATCATAATCGAGGTTTAGCTTTTGCTAATCTACGTCAAGATGATGAAAGTGTAGCAAATTTATTGCAGGCAGGACAATTATATCTCCAAGAAGGAAACCAAGAAGCTATTGCTATTGTCAAAAAAAATCTAGAGTCATTAAAGGCAAGAAAAGAGTCTAAGAAAACTGACAGTTAATTGATATGATGTGATTATCTTTTAGGAGGTAAAAATGGGTTTAGGTATTTTAATTGATGGTAAGTGGATTTCTGAACGGGAACAAGAAGATTCTCAAGGTAGATTTATTCGGCCTCAAACCACTTTTCGGAATAAAATTACAGCAGATGGTTCTAGTGGTTTTAAGGCAGAAGCAGGACGTTATCATCTATACATTTCTTGGGCTTGTCCTTGGGCACATCGAACTGCTATTATCCGGAAATTAAAGGGTTTAGAAGATGCTATTGGTTTGTCAGTTGTAGGTGCTGTAATTGACCAAAATAGTTGGGAATTTACTGATGAATTAGGGTCGATTCCTGATACTATTAATAATAATAGTTATCTTTGGCAACTTTATCTTCAGGCAGATTCAAATTATAGTGGTAGGGTGACTGTACCTGTACTTTGGGATAAACAAACAGGTAAAATTGTTAATAATGAATCTCGTGAAATTATTCGGATGTTTGATACTCAGTTTAGTGGTATTGCTAAAAATGATGTAAATTTATGTCCTGAAGATTTATACGATCAGATTGAAGAAACTATTGATAAGATTTACCAACCTATTAATAATGGTGTTTATCGAGCAGGTTTTGCAGGTTCTCAGTTGGCTTATGATGAAGGAGTAAAAGATTTATTTGCAGCTTTAGATAGTTGGGAAAATGTATTGTCAAAACAACGTTATTTGTGTGGCGATCGCCTAACTGAAGCTGATATTTGTATGTTTACTACTTTGGTTCGTTTCGATCCGGTTTATTATGTTCATTTCAAGTGTAATTTACGTCATATTTGGGAATATCCAAATCTAGGGAATTATTTGAAGGATATTTATCAGTATCCAGGGGTAAAAGAAACTTGTAATTTTGACCATATTAAGCGCCATTATTACATGAGTCATCCTAAGGTTAATCCTACTAAAATTGTGCCAGTTGGTCCAGAGATAGATTTAGATTCTCCTCATAACCGCGCGTCGATGTAAGGTATAGCCCTACGCAAAAGGCAAAAGTCCAGTAGTCCAGTAGTAGTCCAGTAGGGTGCATTAGGAACGTAACGCACCACTTAAAACTAACCCTAATCTAGTGGTGCGTTACGACGCAAGCTAATATTTTACAAACAAAATCTAGTTTTTTGTCAGGGTCTAACACACCCTACTGAACCGATANAATCTAGTGGTGCGTTACGACGCAAGCTAATATTTTACAAACAAAATCTAGTTTTTTGTCAGGGTCTAACACACCCTACTGAACCGATATAGTCTAGTACCCTCAAGCTTAAAATAGTGTATTAACCTCAGTCTAGTAGTAGACTGACACACCTTAAATGGTGCAATAAATGTAGGTTGGGTTGAGGAACAAAACCCAACAACAGTCCTTCTCCCCTACTCCCTTACTCCCCCACTCCCCTACTCCCTAATGCACAGTTTTAGCTGTGTCAGTCCAGTAGGGTGCATTAGGAACGTAACGCACCACTTAAAACTAACCCTAGTCAGTGGTGCGTTACGACGCAAGCTGATATTTTACATACTTTAGGTGAAAGCTCGCGTTAATTTAACGGGTAAACCCGCCCCTACTATTGCACTATTTAAGGTGTGTCAGTCTAGTAGGGTGCGTTAGGAACGTAACGCACCACTTAAAACTAACCCTAGTCAGTGGTGCGTTACGACGCAAGCTAATATTTTACAAACAAAATCTAGTTTTTTGTCAGGGTCTAACACACCCTACTGAACCGATNCCACTTAAAACTAACCCTAGTCAGTGGTGCGTTACGACGCAAGCTAATATTTTACAAACAAAATCTAGTTTTTTGTCAGGGTCTAACACACCCTACTGAACCGATACAGTCTAGTAGTGCCGCCTCAAGCTTAAAATAGTGTATTAGATTTTTAAGTAAAAGCCTTAAAAAATCAGCATTCTGCCATTTTTCTCAAGTAACATTTAAGGCTTAAAACGGC
>NZ_LGSU01000253.1 GCF_002260545.1 Hydrocoleum sp. CS-953
ATCTTTTTTGGAGTTTTTTATCTTACTCCTTTCCGCACACTCTGTTTTTTTCAGGAAATCCCAGATTAACAAAAACATTTTTATCTGAAGCACCCAAATGTATGGCTTTGTAATTTTTGTATTATTTGGTATTATTCTGTTGTACGCAATAGTTAAATATTATGCTTGTTGGTACAACTGAAGCTGCTTCTTTATTGAATATTTCTGCCCAACGAGTCCGAGTTTTAGTCAAGGAAGGTCGGATTCAAGGCGCTCGGAAAATTAATGGTCGGACTTGGGGAATTCCTCTATACAAAGGAAGACCAAGAATCTCTGGTAAAAAACGCGGCCCCAAACCCAATTGGTTGCCTCTGCGCCATTGTGGTAAAAANGCAACAGTAACTATGTTTAATTTGGACGGTACAGTGGAACGGGTAGATAGTAGATGGGTTTGGGAAGAAGAGGAGATGTGGAAAATTAACAAGAAAAGTATTGAGGAATTAATTAGGATTAGCTAATTATTCCTCTCCTGATTAAATATAAAAGCATTGACAGAGAAATAAGGTGCATTTTTAAGTTTTGAAAAAGTACCTGGTTTTTAGCTGTTCATTCTCAAAAAGTTAGCATAGTTGGGCAAAAAAATTACTCCCCTACTCCTGAAAACAGACTTTTTCAGCAAAGCCGAATTATAGTTGTTTCACTTGAGATTGAGACAAGTGTTTCTTCCTATGAAAGGATTTTAGCTGTCGCGATCGCCATTTTCTAAAATAGGTTTTAATTGTTCAGAAATAGGCTTTGTTTTACTCATAATATAACCTTCCTATCAATTTTTTATTTTATAGATTTAAAGCTATTATCCACAACATAAAAATACTCAATTTTCAATTTAATTTACATCATTTATTTGGCAAACTGAACAATAGGATAGTGAGTTAAACTGCTTTTACTTAATCCTATAATTCCAAGCTTTAATAGCTAAATCAATATACCAACCCAAATGTGTAGGAGTTTGTGTTTTATATGACTCCCACCAAGCTCTATCTTCATCAGTAATATTTTCTGGTGTCAGACCTTTTAAAACATACATTAGTAACAAGAATGTCGGATTATTTTGATAGGAATTAACGACCTGGTTTAATGCTTTAGACTTAGATGTTTTAGCTACTCTTTTCCACTCCTCTAATTTAGCTAAGTCTTGAGTGTAACGAAAAGTCACGTTAGCTAAATATAAATTTGCTCTACTCCATTTTAATGTACCATCTCTATTATAAGCAGCTACTTCTGAATTAATATTGGGTGTATTTTTGCTATTCAAAGTGTCTTTAGTTGATACTAACCACTCAACAACAGAATCATTAGATAAAGGATTACTAGAATTTTTTAAAACCAATCCAAATCTTGCGACTGGTCTCTCTGACTTTGTATCTACAGATGTCGGCAACCACAAAAATAAACATACATCTTTTCCAGAAGTATTAGTAATTTCTGCCAACTTTTTATGATTTTTTCCTTCACCTGTTCCGTACAATACTTTTCTATAGCTCGTGCTAACCATCTCTTTAATTTTTGGTTGACCAATTAATTTATTTCGTAAAGCTTGAAAATTTTTCTCGTATTTTTTATCTAGTCTCAAATAAAATTCAAAAGCAAAGCTAGTTAAACTTTTACTATAAGATTCAGAGTTTAAATTTTTTCCTGGTAAACCAAATATAGGATAAGGAATATCATAAGTTTTTCCTGAAAGATTAAATTGAGCAATCTCTTGATTCTCTTCAATATCAATCCTAAACTGCCACAAACAAAAATTATCGTCAAACTTAGAAGCTTCCTTATCTGCATAATTATCCTCATGGAAAATAGGAGCGATTGCTATTAATTTCACAGGTAATGAATAATCTATTTGTTCTGCAAAAGGTTTTTCTATCAGTAAAGCTTTTCTATACCTAGTAAGTTGAGATATTAAACCCCTATCCTCTTCATTTTTCAACTCAATTATCACAGGTTGTTTAACTGATTGAATAGAGCATAGTAAATCACATCTTTGTGTATTAATAGTATGCTGACGCTTAATCAAAACTAAGCCTGGAAAAATCTGGTTAAAATTTTCTTCTATATAATTTTCCAAATCTTCTTCTGACTGAAATTTGATTTTGTCATTGACAAAGACTAAATTACGAGTAGACTTTGCTACCTTCTCATCCCGTTTTTTCTCAGCTTCAGTTAAATGTTTGGCTTTTAAATATGCCATAAACTTCTTTATAATAATCAGAATGCGTAAATTCTATTTGTAATGTTAACTGTTGTTTTTTAGATAGATAAATTATCGAATGTACTTAATTTGATAATTTCTAATTTTCTAGGAGTAGACTTTGGGTTCTTCTCATCCCGTTTTTTCTCAGCTTCAGTTAAATGTTTGGCTTTTAAATATGCCATAGACTTTCTTGTAAGAATCAGAATGCGTAAATTATATTTGTAATTTTAACTACTGTTTTTTAGATAGATAAATTATCGAATGTACTTAATTTGATAATTTCTAATTTTCTAGGAGTAGACTTTGGGTTCTTC
>NZ_LGSU01000254.1 GCF_002260545.1 Hydrocoleum sp. CS-953
ATGCTATACTTGACTCACACTTCAGTTATCAAGTAATTAAAATAGATAAAATAAATTATTCCCTAATTATTAGTCAGTTAATGTTAATTATTATTATGTGTACCGACGCCCTTATGCAACGTCCCTTCCCCACACCTCCCACACTCCCGTACGGACGCCCTTATGCAACGTCCCTACCCCATCCAATCAAATATAGCAATATTTTTGAGAAATGGTATTATATTGTATAGTTATATAGTTTTTAATCCTACGTTTTAAAGTGGGGAATGTGAGTTAAAACTTTTCTTATGCCTGATTCAAAATTAACTTTGATAAACACGCCCTTTCCAATAACCGCCTCGCCCTCGCCAGTGTCGCCAAGCTGAATCTATTGTGATTAATGTATACATCAAAGCAACAGTTGGTAAACCCATCGCATATATTGGTGAAAGTCGATAAAATCTAACAATAGGTAAGTACGCTAAAAACATTAATAATCTTGCCAATAAAGCGATCGCTAATACTTTCCACCAACCAAAAATTACTCCCAAAATTATTCCTAATGAGGGAATTAAATAAACTAATTTCATTCCTATCACTGTTACTATTAACAAGAGTGGAGAATAATTTAACTGAGTAAAAGCAGTACGAGCTACCATGTTCCAAATACTCATTAAATCGGGATAAGAACGTCGGCTTTTAGTATCTGAAGTTAGACCTAACCAAATCTTTTTATTTGTTGATTTTTGTTTAACTGCTTTAGCTAAAGAACAATCATCTATTAAAGCATTTTTAATAACCTCTATTCCGCCAACTTCATCTAAAACTTGATGACGAATTAATATACAACCGCCAGCAGCAGCAGCAGTAGAATTATTGGGATTATTTACCCATCTAAACGGAGATAATTTTTGAAAGAAAAATACAAATGCGGGAATCATTAATTCCTCTGCTAAAGTTTCGCATTGTAGTTTCACCATTAAAGAAACTAAGGCTAAATTTTCCTTTTCTGCTTTAACAACAAGTTGACGAATATTTGTTGAACTATGTTCAATATCTGCATCAGTTAAGAGAAAATAGTCTGGGGCTGGAATTTGTTTTTTTGCATAGTTAATTCCTTGATTAATTGCCCATAATTTTCCAGTCCAACTACTAGGTAAATCTGCTGCCGAAATTACTTCTAGTTTAGTAAAATTTTCACTTTTTTGAGCAGTGCATCTTGCGACAAGAGATGTATTATCTATACTATGATCGTCTACTAATATTATTGTCAGATTCCCTGGGTAATCTTGATTTAATAGGGAGTTTAGTGTTACTCGTAATAATTTTGCTTCATTTCGAGCAGGAATTATCACAGAAACTGACGGCCAATACTTGATCTTCTCAATTTCTATTTCTGATACTGGCAATAGTCGTTGGTCTGCCAGCCAAAATTTACCACGAAATATTAATAAATATATCCAGATTATGAAGTTAAAAATTACTGTGATTAATATAATTTGCTGCATAAATAACTCCTGAACTTAAGGATACGCAAATTATAGCAATTCTCTAAAATAATTGACTTGGATTAATTTCTGTATAAATGAATTGTAAGGGTAAACAGTCTTTTCTCTCTAGGCATTGATTTATCAAATTGGGTTAATTTTCTATTACCAGTAATATTTGCTAGAAAAAGTAAAGTAACTTGTAGATACTATACCTTTGAAAATTTATAATTGTAGGGATTTTATGTTCCTTGTTCCCAGTTAAGTTGTTCCCTGATTCTACCATAAGAGACTGTTTGTAAAACAACTATTAAGAGAGCTTAGAGTGACTGAAATCTAAAAGAGGTAAGACTTCAAAAGGTTAAAATCTGGTAAATATCCAGAGGTGGAAAGGTACATACTATTCCTAGATTTTCAAGTGACAAATAGTTGTCTTAATTTCTTATTACCTGTTCCCTATTCCCAGTTAAGTGTTCCCTGTTCCTTATCTCCTTTTTATATTTCCTGATACATTCAATCTCTAAATTACTACATCTACAGCCATACCTAAAATTTGTATTAAATAAGGTTTCAATTACCAATTAAAAATACCCTATCCTGAGAAGCTGTTTGAGAACTTATTGCATGGAACTGATGAATCCTAAAATCCTAATCACTCTGGCCACTTACCTACAAGGGAATCTTTAAAAGCTCTCCTCCTAGAATAGAGGTTTTTATCAGTTTACAAAATCTTCTGAAAGGCTAGTTAATAATTACCCTTTCTTAAAAGAAGGGGATTGACTAAAATAAAAATTTTTGATTTATCTCCTTAAAAAAGAGAGGCTTTAAACCTGAATTTTTGAATGAAAAATTATAGCGCTTTTCATTAACATAGAAGACAGAGATTTAGGCTTAAAGGCACTTCTACTGAGGGCAGAATGCAGAATTTGTGTAGTCTATCTTTGTGAAAACCGCTATAACTGACTACCAACTCTTAATTATTAATTATTAATTATTCGGTAAAGTATGCATCATTGCCCTTATTAGCAGAAAAAAATTCTTTTTAGCCAATTCTCTTATTTATAAGAAGAGTTCAAGAATTTAT
>NZ_LGSU01000255.1 GCF_002260545.1 Hydrocoleum sp. CS-953
AATTTTGATTTTAGCTGATTGTTCATAGCTAAATGCTTAAAGTTGTATACAAGTAGAAAAATTCAGAATATGGGAGGAAATCAATTTCGATTTAAGCAGTTTACTATCCTACAAGATAAATGTGCAATGAAAGTTGGCACTGATGGTACTTTATTGGGAGCATGGGTAGATGTTTCTGGAGCAGAAAAAATTTTAGATATTGGTACGGGTACTGGTTTAATTACTTTAATGTTGGCGCAGCGTTCTTCTGCTAATATTGATGCTGTAGAAATTGACATAAATTCATCTATTCAAGCTAGGGAAAATGTGGAGCTATCGCCTTGGTCAGATAGAGTTAAAGTTGAAAATTCTTCAATTCAAAAATATACAGAATTTTGCCAAAAACGTTATGATTTAATAGTATCAAATCCACCTTTTTTTGAAAATGCTTTGAAAACTGCTAATCGGGCTAGAACAGTTGCTAGACATACGGACTTTCTTTCACAAGATGATTTATTACAAGCAGCAGTTAAACTTTTATCTGAAACAGGTAGATTAGCTGTAATTTATCCAGTGGAACAAGCTGAAAATTTTCACGGAAAAGCTGAATACTTTGGATTATTTTGCCAGAGAATACTCTATGTTAAATCTATGCCAGAAATTCCCACAAAACGAATTTTGATGGAACTAAGCAAAAATAAATTACCATTACAAGAAAATACTCTGACTATTGAAGCAAAACAATATATNAAGCTGAATACTTTGGATTATTTTGCCAGAGAATACTCTATGTTAAATCTATGCCAGAAATTCCCACAAAACGAATTTTGATGGAACTAAGCAAAAATAAATTACCATTACAAGAAAATACTCTGACTATTGAAGCAAAACAATATATATATACGTCAGAGTTTATTAGTCTAATTAAAGACTTTTATTTAAAATATTAAGGTAAGAATTCACTTGGGTTGGGAGAACAAACCTCTACGATTACTTAAAATATTAAGGTAAGAATTCACTTGGGTTGGGAGAACAAACCTCTACGATTACTTAAAATATTAAGGTAAGAATTCACTTGGGTTGGGAAACAAAACCCCTACGATTACTTAAAATATTAAGGTAAGAATTCACTTGGGTTGGGAGACCAAACCCCTACGATTACTTAAAATATTAAGGTAAGAATTCACTTGTGTTTGGAGACCAAACCCCTACGATTACTTAAAATATTAAAGTAAGCATTCAGCCCAAAATACTGATAACTGGTAACTGATAACTGATAACTGAAATGACTGAACCACTAGAAACAGAACTATATTTAAGTTCTGAAAAAGATGAACTATTTGAAAAAGGTCCCTGGCCGAAACCTTTTGCTTTTAATGCCGAAGTAGTCAAAGTTTTCGATAATATGGTATCCCGTTCGGTGCCTCTATATCGAGAAGTTATCGCTGGGGCAGTGCATTGGACGCGAGCATATTATCAATCAAAAACACGGATTATTGATGTAGGCTGTTCTACTGGTACATTTCTAGAATTATTAGGTCGATTTTTGAAACAACCAGCAATTTTAGTGGGAATTGATAATTCTCCAGATATGCTGGATAAAGCTAGAGAAAAATTAGCTCAAGTAGAATCAATTCATCAGATAGAATTAATTTGTGAAAGTGCTGAAAATTGTTCTTTTGAAAATAGTAGTGTAGTTGTAATGAACTATACCTTACAATTTTTATCTCTCCCTCAAAGACAAAAATTATTACTAGCAATTTATCAAGGTTTAGTGCCTGGTGGATTACTATTTATGAGTGAAAAAATTAGGTCTGGCTGTCCTCAATTTCAAGAAACAATTACTCGGCATTATGAAGCTTTTAAAACTAAAAATGGTTATGCTCAAAATGAAATAGAACGCAAAAAAGAAGCCCTGGAAAATGTATTAATTCCCCTGAGCGAAGCCGAACAATTACAAATGTTAAAGCAGAGTGGGTTTGAATATATAGAATCATTAATTAAGTTGCATAATTTTGTCTCATTTGTGGCGTTAAAATCTGATTGAATTAAAAATTAGGGGGTGATATAGAATCCGGTTCAGCAATTAACAATGAACAATTAATAATTAATAATTACCCCTTTTTGAAAGAAGGGGATTGGCTAAAATATTTTTTTTGGTTTATCCCCTTTCAAGGGGAGGCTTTAAACCTTAATTGTTGAATGAATAATTAATTATTGACTATCAACTCTTAATTATTAATTATTCAGTAATTAAAACACTATGAAGACCAAATCTCTGCAACAACCTCGCCTGCATTTATTGGCTAACTTGAGCGATCGCCCGAATTGTCTCAGCCGCCAAAGCATTGCTATATCAATTATTAATTATTAATTATTATCATCGTTCTTAAATTATATCAAAATCATTCCTGATTGCTATATCCATTATTAATTATCAATTATTAATTATTAATTATTAATCACTATCGTCGCCAAAGTTTAATAGTTCGGTCTTTACTACCACTAGCAATACTATTACCATCAGGACTAAAACTAACTGTATAAATTTCATCTGTATGTCCGATCAAAGT
>NZ_LGSU01000256.1 GCF_002260545.1 Hydrocoleum sp. CS-953
ATTTCTATTCTTCATGCAATTATTAAAAATACTAAATCTCAAAATTAAAAGAATGGAGAATGCAGAATTGAGAATTTAGAATTACGTTTTGCAACGGGGATTTTATATAGAATCAGGTTATACAATATATGTTTATAATTCTATCTATACTTCAATATTTAATCTCCCTATCTCCTCCAACTATACAATAAGTATTCAACCGGATTTGATATTACCCCAACGCAAAACGTGCTGCATTCTAAAAAAAGACTAAACCTCAAAATTAATTCTAAATTCTGAAAAATTCTAAGAGAATGTTTGTAAAGTAAAGATCAAGACGGCTAGAGTGCTTAATGTTTGGTGGGTTACGGCGGAAAGTTAAATTTTGCTTCCGGTTCATAATTATTGCCGCCTAACCCACCCTACTGGACTGTTTCATCTAAAATATTGCATTAGGAAGTAGGGTAGGGACGTTGCATGGAACGTCCGTACGGGAGTAGGGGAGAAAGATTGTTGTTGGGTTTCGTCCCTCAACCCAACCTACATCTATTGCTAAATTCTAAATTCTAAATTCCCAATAATTCTAAATTCTGAAAAATTCTAAATTCTAAATTCTAAATTCTAAATTCTCAACTAACCTGCCATCTGTAAAAAGTGCATAACTCCCTCACTATCACCAGCCACCACTGTTTTCCTATCTTCGCCAACAGTACAACAGTAAAAACTATTCTCTCCAGAAAAACTCATCAACTCTTTTCCTGTCTCAATATCCCATACCTTTACCTTCTGATCTGCTGCTGCTGATACTATCCGTTTACCATCTGGAGTAACTGCTACTGACCTAATAGTATTAGTATGACCTGATAATTTTCGTAATTCTTTCCCACTAGCTAAATCCCAGATTCTGATTGTATCGTCCCAAGAAGCAGATATAACCTTTTTGCTATCGGGAGTAACTGCCACTGACCAAATACCATCAGTATGTCCCCTTAAAGTTCTTATTTCAGTTCCACTAGCTAAATCCCAGACTTTCAAAGTTTCATCCCAGGAAGCAGATATAACCTTTTTGCCATCAGGAGTAACTGCTACTGACCAAATGCCATCAGTATGTCCCCTTAAAGTTCTTATTTCAGTTCCCGTCATTAAATTCCAAATTTTCAGAGTATGATCGCTAGAACCTGAAATTACACATCTACCTCCGGGAGTAATAGCAACTGCATTTACCCAGAAATCGTGACCTGCTAAACTCAATAGTTCCTCACCTGTTTCTAAATCCCAAACTTTGAGGGTATGATCTTCAGAAGCAGATACCGCTCGTCTGCCATCAGGAGCGATCGCCACTGCTGATACTCCTTCAGTATGTCCTACCAATTTTGTAACTTCCTTACCTGTTATGGAGTTCCATATTTTTATGGTATTATCCTCTGAAGCTGATAATACATGACTGGTATTAGGCAACGTGGCAACAGACCTAACTCCCAAATCATGGCGAGAGATTTTTTCTACTACTGTACAAGCTACTAAATCCCAAATTTTAATCGTGTTATCATAGGAACCGGAGATTATTTGTTTACCGTCTGGGGTAATTGCAACTGCTTTCACCCATTCTGTATGTCCTGTAATTGTAAGAATTTCCGAGGCTTTTTCTAAATCCCAAACTTTCAGGGTTTTATCCCACGAACCTGATACTATATATTTGCTATCGGGACTCACTGCGACTGCCCTAACCCATTCTGTATGGCCTTCTAAGGTATGTACTTCTTTACCTGTAGCTAAATCCCAAATTTTAATTGTGTTATCGTCTGAACCCGATACTATATATTTGCCATCAGGAGTAACTGCTATTGCTGTAACTGAAGCGTTATGACCAGTTAGGGTAAGAATTTCCTGGTATGTAGTTAAATCCCAAACTTTCAGTGTCTTATCTGTTGAACTTGATATTGCCTGTTTACCATCAGGTGTAATTGCTATTGCTGTAACTGAAGCAGTATGACCAGTTAAAACATTAATTTCCTCATAGGTTATTATATCCCAGACTTTTAATATTTTATTTTTTGAAGCTGATATTGCTCGTTTGCCATCAGGAGTAACTGCTACTCCATTGATAACATCATTATTTCTCAGAGTACAAATTTCCCTATTTTCAGTTAAATCCCATATTTTCAAAGTTTTATCCCATGCGCCTGATATTGCCTTTTTGCCATCAGGAGTAATTGCTACTCCATATACCCAGGAGTTATGTCCAGTTAATGTGCTAAGTTCACTACCGCTTTCTAAATCCCATATTTTTAATGTTGCATCCCAAGAAGCTGATACTACCTGTTTACCATTAGGTGTAACTGCCACTGCATTAATTGAGTCATTATGCCCACTAATAGTTGTTATCAAAGCTGCATTTGGCGGAGTTAAACTTGGATGAATAGGGGACAACCAGGGAGTATTTTGGGCTGCTTGAATTTGCTCTAGTAATTGTTGAATATAGGGTAGGTTTTTATATTCTAGAAGTCTCCCAAATAGTTGTACTGATAGTTGATTTTTATCTTCTTGTAGAATAGATTTTGATAATTCTAGACTTT
>NZ_LGSU01000257.1 GCF_002260545.1 Hydrocoleum sp. CS-953
ATTTTTTCCTGAACTGTCAACTCTTTAAGTATTAATCAGAATGAAATTAGATTTAAAGAACCTTTGTTTACAAAAGTCAGTCACCCCCAGAGGTATTATTCATGTTGGTGCTTATGATGGTAAAGATATCAAACTTTATCAAACTCTAGACATATCAAAAGTTCTGTTCATTGAAGCTAACCCAACAGTATTTGAAAGGTTAAAAGCAAATATTGCCACAGCATCTGTCAATGTACAAGCTGTTAACTATGCTATTACTAATCAAAATGGCAAAGTCAAATTATATGTTAACTCAATGGAGCAAAGTAGTTCTATTTTTCCCTTGAAACATTATCGAGATATTTACCCCAATATTAAAGAAACCCATCAACTCACAGTTGAGTCAAAAACTCTGGATACTTTGTTAGAAGAATTAGACCTATCTCCAACAGATTTTAATATCCTTAACTTAGATATTCAAGGGGCGGAACTTTTAGCATTAGAGGGAGCAACTAATCTACTTAAATATATAGATGCAGTTTACACCAAAGTTAATTATGAGGAACTCTATGAAGGTTGTGCTTTAGCAGAAAAAATTGATGAATTTTTAGCACAGACTGGTTTTGGTAGAGTAGCAGAAGCAAAACCTTTTCACCCATCTTGGGGAGATGCTTTTTATGTGAGAAAACAAGTAGTTACTATGTCTACTCTTGGCAAAAATGGTAACTTGGGGAATCAAATTTTTCAGTATGCTTTCTTAAAAATATATGCTCAAGAAAATGGATTATCTGTAGAGACACCTGCATGGGTAGGTCAAGAATTATTTTGGCATAAAGATAGAGAAATTTCTGAAGATTTGCCTGTAGTTGTTGAGAATAATAATGAAATTTTCCCTGGTAATGGAGAAGTTTGGAAAAATGTCGATATTCAAGGAGAATTTTTATATCATACTAGGTATTATGCTACCCACAAAGAATATTTTCGTTCTTTATTTCAACCTGTAGCAGAAATAGAAGCTCTGGTAAAATTTGCTTGGGAAAAGTTGCACTCTCGTGGCAAAACTATCATCGGTTTACATTTACAATCACACTTAGATGAAAATGATAATTCTGTTGTGGCTCCTAGTGAATGGTATAAAATTTGGTTAGATGGTTTATGGGAAACTTTAGACGAACCAGTTCTATTTATCGCTAGCGATAATTTAGAGGAAATACCCCTAGTTTATTTTGCTGAATATAATCCTATAACGGTTCGAGATTTGGAAGTAGAGGTTAATCTAGAATATCTGAATTTTTTCTTATTGAGTAAGTGTAATTTTGTTGCTATTTCTAATACTCCCTTTGCTTTTACTGCTTGTCTCTTAAATGAAACAGGAAAATACTTCTTTCGCCCCCACTTTTCCACGGCAAAACTTATACCTTTTGAACCTTGGAATAGTCAGCCAGTTTTTCGGGATATAGATATTGATGAAGTAGGAAAAAGTATTTCATCTGAGGCACAATTTCAGCAAACTTGCGCAGAATTAGAAATTACTCAATCTCAGAAAGACGAACTTTCTCAAAAATTAACATCTACTAAGTCTCAACTTCAGCAAACTCAAACAGAATTAGAAAATATCCAATCTCAACGAGACCAAATCTTAGGAGAATTAGAACAATTCCACTCTCAACTTCAGCAAAACCAAGAAAAAGCTAAAAATGCCGAATCACAACTACAGCAAACTCGCGAAGAATTAGAAATTACTCAATCTCAGCGAGATGAAATTTCCCAACAATTAACATCTGTTCAATCTCAACTTCAGCAGAATCAAGAAAAAACTATAAATGCTGAATCAGAATTACAAAAAACTCGCTCCGAGCTAGAAAAAATCAAATCTGAGCGAGATGAACTTTCCCAACAATTAACATCTGTTCAATCTCAACTTCAGCAAAATCAAGAAAAAGCTAAAAATGCCGAATCAAAACTACAAAATATGCAAACAGAATTAAATAAATCTCAATCAGAACTACATGAGACGCGAGAAGAATTAGAAATTACTCAATTCCAACTAGATGAAGTACAGGTAGAATTAGAACAATCTCAATCTAAGTTATCCAAAAATCAGGAACAACTTAATACCTATCAATCCCAACTTCAACAAACTAAAACAGAACTAGAAAAAACTAAATTCAAACTAGAAAACCAGGAAAAAATATTACCCAATCAAAATACAACAAACTATGCAGCTCATCTCAAAAATCTAGCAAAAATTCTCGCAGAAACAATCCCAGATTGATACAATATATAATGGATAATTGATAATGGATAATTAATCCCCAGGGGTTGAAAGCCTCTCCTGTGAAAGAGAAAAAAGAAATAAGACTTCTGCACTTTGTTCTATCCTCTCGGTTTTAACCAGAAGTAATTATTTATTATCTATTAATGAAATTATTCCCTATAATTCAATACGATTCAGATAAGATAAAAACTTCTATAGCATGAAACTTTTAAAGTAGCTCTTAAAATTATAGAACTGCCAAAAAAATCCTTAACTGAACTATATCAATCTTATAGACTCATTTACTTTCCTTCTTCCTTCTTCCTT
>NZ_LGSU01000258.1 GCF_002260545.1 Hydrocoleum sp. CS-953
GTGGAGAAATATTTGAAATAATATCGGGTAATCTGTAAGTTTGAGAATTAACAATCAAAGTGGATATGGGAACTAATATTATACTAATCGCACTTGCTAATAGCCAAATAAATTTGTTATTTTTATGTGAAGATTGCTTCTCAATAGGGTTGGGATAAAATGATTTTTCTATTGTTGCTAAATTGGTTTTTTTTCTAGCAGGTTGATTGAGATAAATAACAGAAGTATCTACTTCTTCTTTTGGCTTTTTCTGGGTTATTTCTGAATTATGTAAAGTTGCTTTTTTAGATGGGTTAGGTAAAGTAAGTTGAGAAGATTCTTGGGAATAATTTGTATTTTCTGGTTGCCACCAAATTGTCCCTACTCCCGCCGGATGGTATATTGCAGGTTGATGTAATTCAATGACTTCTGTCCACTCAGGAATTGTATGACCTAATCTTCGCCCATAAATATTGACAAAATCAATGGATGGTGCTTTGAGAGCTTTCATTCCTTGATGAATAACTCTAATACAAGTTTGCTGATCTGGTAGTTCAGAGCCTTCTAGTAAAATATGCAGATTGTTTTTCTGAACATTAACCCTAGCTTTAATTCCTATACTGTTTAATGTCTGGTTGNACTCAGGAATTGTATGACCTAATCTTCGCCCATAAATATTGACAAAATCAATGGATGGTGCTTTGAGAGCTTTCATTCCTTGATGAATAACTCTAATACAAGTTTGCTGATCTGGTAGTTCAGAGCCTTCTAGTAAAATATGCAGATTGTTTTTCTGAACATTAACCCTAGCTTTAATTCCTATACTGTTTAATGTCTGGTTGATTAGAAAAGCGATCGCTGTTGGGTCTCCTTGTTTTGCTTGTGTTAATACTTCTTCCTGACTCACTATTATTTTCCTCACACGGAATATTGGCTAGATTAATAATATTACTTTGTCATCAATATATAGGCTAAATTGATCAGTAACAGAGGATAGATTATATTTACACACCAGTCTATTTTGTCAATTTTTATGTTAAGAAAGATGTTGATCAAGCATAGGACTTTAGTCGGAGGTTCACAGATAATTGATAACTGAAATGACCTATTCCCGTACAACTCAAATTTATTGTTCTAACTAAAAGACGTAGTTCTATATCTTTGATAATTTTAGTTTCAGGAGAAGAAAATTATGGAAAGTCGATTATTGATAACTGGGGGTGCTGGATTTATTGGTTCTAACTTTGTCCATTATTGGAGCGACACCTATCCTAATCACCGAATAGTTGTGTTAGACGCTCTAACTTATGCTGGTAACAAAGAAACTTTAGCTGATTTACAAGACAGGCCAAATTTTCGTTTTGTCCAAGGAGATATTTGCGATCGCTCTTTGGTAGATAGCTTGCTCCAGGAAGAGGATATAGATACAGTAGCCCACTTTGCAGCAGAATCTCATGTAGATAGATCTATATTAGGACCAGCAGCTTTTGTCCAAACTAATATTGTGGGTACTTTTACTCTATTAGAAGCATTCAGAAGTCATTATCAGACTCTTGCTCAAAATCCAGATCGTAGGTGTATATTTCTCCATGTATCAACTGATGAAGTTTATGGCAGCTTAAGTCCTGAAGACCCCGCTTTTACAGAAACTACACCTTATGCCCCAAATAGTCCTTACTCTGCATCGAAAGCAGGAAGTGACCATCTTGCTAGAGCATATTATCATACTTATGGTTTACCAACTATTATTACTAATTGTTCTAATAACTACGGACCATATCATTTTCCTGAGAAGTTAATTCCTCTGATGTGCATCAATATGTTATTAGGAAAACAATTACCAGTTTATGGAGATGGGCAGAATATCCGGGATTGGTTATATGTAATAGATCATTGTCGAGCATTAGATACGGTAATTCATAAAGGTCAACCAGGAAAAACTTATAATGTTGGAGGAAATAATGAAGTAAAAAATATTGATTTAGTGCGAATGTTGTGTCAAATTATGGATGAGTTAGGGAATGATTTACCTGTGCAACCTTGTGAAAAATTAATTACTTTTGTCAAGGATAGACCAGGGCATGATCGACGCTATGCTATTGATGCGACAAAGATTAAAACTGAGTTAGGTTGGCAACCTTCGGTAACTGTTGAAGAAGGCTTAAGTCAGACTGTCGAATGGTTTTTGAATAACCGAGATTGGTGGGAACCATTATTGTCTGAAGAATATCAGACTTACTATAAACAAGTTTATGCAAGTTCTTAAATAAGAAATAAGACAAATAGTCAAGATTAACATTGAGTACCTAAACAAAATTATTTACCTATTCGAATTTTCTGAGAGATTTAGAAGAAAAATAATTCAGCCTGTATAAATGTGTAATTAATTTTGTATAGCTGCTTATTAATTAATTGATAATGGATAATTACTTATAGTTAAAACCGTAAAGGAATTGAATATAAGGAAATATCCTAGCACTTTTATCGAGGGGAGATTGGATATAGCGTTTTGTTGCACGACATGAAAAATGGAACGGCTCTGCAAGAGCAGGAAACTTCGTTAACAACTTCTTTTTCCCCTTTCA
>NZ_LGSU01000259.1 GCF_002260545.1 Hydrocoleum sp. CS-953
CAATAAACCCACTTCAGAAATAGCAAAAGAAATTTTAGAAAACGATAATCGAGAAAGAGAAGCGATCGCCATCCTATTAGACAAACACATAGGCAAAGACGACAGATTATTAGTACAAAAAACCATGATGGGAAACACAGAAGCTTACATAGGTTCCGTCACCCTAGAATGGTTAGATAGTCGTGTACGTTTTGCCTCCCAACTACCATTATTTCGGCAAAAATTTGATATGGAAACTGACAACATAATTCGAGATGCAGAAACAATAGATGAAATTCAACAACGACCTTTAGACTGGTCTCGTCAAGCTCCATTAACCCTATATTTAGCAACAAGAAAAGCACATAAATTTCCCGCAGTATTAGTAGTAATTAGCCCCAGTTGGGTAGATAACCCCAAAGCAGAAGAATGGAATAAAAATGGTGAAGCCAATAAATCTGCAACTGATTTTTTACCCCTAGACTCAGAAGGAAAAGTCGGATTATTAGATCTACGTTTAGAAGTAGCAGTATTTGCCTTAGACGGTCAACATAGACTGATGGGAATTCAAGGATTAATGGAATTAATAAAAACTGGTAGATTACCAAGATATAACAAACAAAAGAAGCCAGTAAGTGCAGCAATTACTATTGATGATTTAACCGAAATTAATCATATTGAATTACCAGAACTACAAAAATTAGCCTACGAACAAATAGGCATAGAATTTATTCCAGCAGTAGTCAAAGGAGAGACAAGAGCACAAGCGCGACGGAGAGTTAGGTCAGTTTTTGCTCATGTAAATCTGACAGCAGTCAAATTAAGTAAAGGGCAATTAGCATTATTAAATGAGGATGATGGATTTGCTATTGTAGCCAGAAAAATAGCAATTTATCATCCTATTTTAAAGGAGAAAGATGGTAGAAATTCAAGGATAAATTGGGATAGTGCAACTGTGGCAGCTAAGTCTACTGTTTTAACAACTCTCCAAGCATTGCAAGAAATGTCGGAAAGATATTTAAGACCTCGTTATCCCTATTGGAAACCTTCAGATAAAGGTTTAATTCCTATGCGCCCTGAAGAAGAAGAGTTAGAAGAGGGAGTGAAAGAATTTATGCTATTTTGGGATTATTTGGCTAATTTGCCTAGTTATTCTAGATTAGAAAATAGTGCTGAAACTCCAGAATTAAGAAGATTTAGTTTTGAGACAAAACCAGGAGAAGGTCATATTTTATTTCGCCCGGTCGGACAAATTGCTTTTGCTGAAGCTATAGGAATTTTAATTTATAAAAAAGGCTTTTTTTTAGAGGAAGTTTTTGACAAATTAAATAAGTATGATGTGGATGGTGGTTTGAGTGGAATAGAATTTCCTGACTCAATTTGGTATGGGGTTTTATATGATTTTAATAGAAAGCGAATGTCGGTAGCTGGTAGAGATTTAGCGATGAGATTATTTATCTATATATTAGGTGGAGTTTATGACAAAATGGAGCGGGCAGAAATTCGTCGGGAGTTGGCAGAAGCAAGGCGAGTTGGAGAGGATCGAGCTGTAGATTTTCAAGGTAAGTTTGTGGAATTAAAAAAGGTAGGGTTGCCGGAAATGTTGTCTTGAAGTTAGGATTTATAGAAGTTCACTTTCATATTTTTAGCAATAGGAAGTTCAACAATTAATAATTAATTATTACCGAAAAATAAAGGTATAAACCCTTTCCTTTTAAGGATAAAAAAAGTGCTAGGATATTTCCTTATATTCAATTCCCGTACGGTTTTAAGCAGAGGTAATTATCCATTATCCATTATCCATTATCCATTAATTACCTCTTCTTATAAAGAAGAAGATTACCTAAAAGGATTTATTTTATTCTCTTGGTCGATTGGATATTGCCAGGGAATCTCGCCATCTCATCCTACGGAATGCTCCGCAAACGACCGCTTTTTTATCCATGAATGAAGAGGCTTTATACCTGAATTTTTTGCTAATTTCATCAACCAAATTAATTACACATACTATAGACTTCCTGTTCCCTTTCTCAACTAGGAAATTCCTAAAAGCACCACTACTTAATTAACTTTTAAAATAAGATTGCTTAAGCATTTCTGTGCTGGAATGCTGTGCAAATAGCTATTAATGGTTAGCTCTCAGATTTTTATAGCAATTTTATGTGAAGTTGCACATAATTCTAAAATTTATTAGAAAGTTTTATTGATACTTTTAATTATCGCTCAACCTCTCAACACTAATTCCCCAGATAAAGACAGTAGTTTAATAACTAATAACTCATACTGAAAGCTAACTGCTAAATGCTATGAGATTGCTATAACTGCTGTATATGTTCAACAATTACTTAGTAAATATTTTTCCAAATACTCCCAATTTTTATGACCATATTCTTCTCGCAGAGAATCTTTCAGATTATCATCAATCACTAATTCTCCATCTTCACTACCTTGGAATAGACATCCATGAGAAAATATTTGTTGTATATCTGTGAGACTATCTATTAAACTGGCAATAGAATAATGTTGTTCAACCCATTCAGTAGGACTAGGTATTTCAGAACTAACATTTATTGGATGATTAGTGGT
>NZ_LGSU01000026.1 GCF_002260545.1 Hydrocoleum sp. CS-953
GGATAATACAGCAGATTCCAAGTATATGAGGTAGAAATATTAACTTTTGCTAAGGCAAAGCTTTCCTACGGAATGCTCCGCAAAGGGTAACGGTGTTTGTAGTGCGGGCATCTTGCCCCCTATGGGTGTAGCTCACCAAGATGAAATCTGCTGTAAGTAGACTGTTTAGGTTAGTTGATCCCAATTAGACTAAATAATTTTGCCAATTTTATTAGGAGGTTAAAACAATAGTTATGGGAAGTTTTTTATTGACTTGGTTGATGGCAACTATATCACTTTTAATTACAGCGTTTGTTGTACCTGGTGTAAGAATTGATAGTATTCCTGCTGCTGCAGTTGCAGCGATTGTTTTAGGATTAGTAAATGCAATAGTTAAACCAGTTTTAACGATTCTAACTTTGCCTCTGACAATTCTTAGTTTGGGGTTATTTTTGTTAATAGTAAATGGTATTTCTCTTTCATTAGCAGGATATTTTACTCCTGGTTTGGAAGTAGATGGTTTCTGGCCTGCAGTTATTGGAGCAATTGTTTTATCTCTGGTTTCTAGTTTTATTGGTGGATTTGTTAATAAACCAGAAGAATCTGAAAATGTCTAATATTGAATTATACATAATACCAAGTGTGATAAATATTTGCCACAAATAGTTAGGCTGTTGCTAGGAGGATAGAGCTAGGATGAATAGCCTCTAATACAATGCACGATAAATATTTACCACAAATACCTCTTGCCTTTTACTGATAAAATCAGCCCGTGTAACATTTTTTTTTTCAAAAGAATCGAATTTATCTAGATAATTCAGAGTTTATCTTTGATGATTCTAGATTTTTTTTATCTTTCCAATAACTCCAAATAAATCCAATTATTAAAGGTAACCATAACCAATATNAGGATGAATAGCCTCTAATACAATGCACGATAAATATTTACCACAAATACCTCTTGCCTTTTACTGATAAAATCAGCCCGTGTAACATTTTTTTTTTCAAAAGAATCGAATTTATCTAGATAATTCAGAGTTTATCTTTGATGATTCTAGATTTTTTTTATCTTTCCAATAACTCCAAATAAATCCAATTATTAAAGGTAACCATAACCAATATCTTTCCATTGGAGTTAAAAACCAACTGTTATCTCCTAAACTTTGTCTGTATGTCAAAATAAAATAAATAAATGTTGATAGACTTACCCACTTTATACCTAAATTTCTAGTTGCTACAGCAAAAGGAATGAACCAGGTAAAATACCAAGCATGAACTATTGGGGATAAAGTTAATAATAGAAA
>NZ_LGSU01000260.1 GCF_002260545.1 Hydrocoleum sp. CS-953
GTTTTTACCCATCATATCTGAGAAATTTCGACTCAGACTTTATCCGTTGAATAATTTTTCACAAAGGAGAAAAAAGACCAGTCTAAAAACTAAGATGTTATAGTTTTATCCATCATCTCTGAGAAATTTTAAAATTTTTGATTCAATACCTTTCAAGAAATCGGAAAAATTCCCATATTGATTAACTAATTCCTAATATATCCCCTTAAACTGAAGACCAATTTTTCCAAGGATTTTTCGATAAATTAGAATTAGAATATCTTTTATCGTGAGAAACTTCCTCCCCTATCCAATCAGGTAATTCAACTTTTTGATGCTCATCATTAAGTTCAACCTCAGCCATAATTAAACCTTGATTTTCTCCAGCAAACTCATCAACTTCCCAAATAAATTCACCATGATAAACCTTATATCTAACCTTTTGAATTAAAGGTGAACTACATAAACTATTCAACATCTCTTCAGCATCTTCAATTGGAATTTCATACTCATATTCCGATCTAGAATTACCAAAACTAGGTCCTTTAATAGTTAAATAACCTTTATCGCCTGCTACTCTAGCTCTTAATGTTATACCATCTTCTGTAGACATATAACCTTGACGATATACTTGTCCAACAGCTTGATTTCGCCATCCATTCCCTTGAACTAAAAACTTTCGTTCTATCTCTATTGCCATTTCAATACTTCAGAAATCTTGAGAATTAACATATAGTATAATAGACATCTGGTGAAAATCCAGAATAAAATTGATTCTTATCCATAAATTATCAATTATTTATCCCTGTTCCCTCTTCCCTATTCCCTCTTTTCTGAATGATTATAATTATAATGGGAGTATCTGGTGCTGGTAAATCTACTATTGGAGAATTACTAGCAAAATCTCTAGATTGGTATTTTTTTGATGCCGACTCTTTTCACCCTCAAGCTAATATCAAAAAAATGAGTAATGGAATTCCTTTAAATGATACTGACCGAATTCCTTGGTTAGAAAAAATACGAAATGTAATTGATGAATGGTTACAAGATAATAAAAATGTCGTATTAGCTTGTTCTGCTCTTAAACAAACTTATCGTAATTCCCTTATAAAAAATACAGAAAATGTCAAAATAGTTTATTTAAAAGGGTCTTTTGATTTGTTTGCCCAAAGACTAACAGCCAGAAAAAATCACTTTATGAAACTTGAGATGCTCCAGAGTCAATTTGATGTTCTTGAGGAACCAAAACAAGCAATAATAGTAGATGCTGGAAAATCTCCAGAAGATATTGTCAATTATATTAGACATCTCCAGGGAATAGGGAATAGGTATGGAGGGAATAGGGAATAGGGGAGAAATAATTGATTACTTGTCTAGGATATATAGATTGAATTTTTTATTGTTAGAGATATCGTCAAAAATTGTACATATTCAGGGAATAGGGAATAGGTATGGAGGGAATAGGGAATAGTGGANATTGAATTTTTTATTGTTAGAGATATCGTCAAAAATTGTACATATTCAGGGAATAGGGAATAGGTATGGAGGGAATAGGGAATAGTGGAGAAATAATTGATTATTTGTGTACGATATATATATAGATTGAATTTTTTATTGTTAGAGATATCGTCAAAAATTGTACATATTCAGGGAATAGGGAATAGGTATGGAGGGAATAGGTATGGAGGGGGAAAATAATTGATTATTTGTTTACGATATATATATAAATTGAATTTTTTATTGTTAGAGATATCGTCAAAAATTGTGCATCTTTTATCTGTTAATACTTTAGGCTTTGCGTGTGGCAAAAAAGAGGAGGTTTTTTGCTACCTATAGCTGCAAAATGTGAGTATTTTGAGAAGATAAGAGCAGAAAAATCAAGTAAAAATTCTTTAGACTACCTCCTCTATAATTCTCATTTATTCTAACAACTCCCTACTCCCTAAAAATANGTCAAAAATTGTGCATCTTTTATCTGTTAATACTTTAGGCTTTGCGTGTGGCAAAAAAGAGGAGGTTTTTTGCTACCTATAGCTGCAAAATGTGAGTATTTTGAGAAGATAAGAGCAGAAAAATCAAGTAAAAATTCTTTAGACTACCTCCTCTATAATTCTCATTTATTCTAACAACTCCCTACTCCCTAAAAATACTTTTTCAGCAAACCCTAATTAAACCTTCAACACCTCACCCCAAACTCTTATAGGCTCGCCAAAAACATATACTACTTCTGCATTACGTTTTTTTACAGTTCCCCCATTTTCTGACCTTAACCATGCTTCAGCCTCTTCTAATGTCCAAAAATACTTAGCACCATGGTCATAAGGATCTAGTTTGTTATTTTGAGCAAAATATGGTTTCTTCTTAGACACTTTAACGACTCCCTTAATATGTTATATAAATTAAATAGATACTTATACCAATTCGATGGATGTTTGCTAAAAATAACTAGGCTATTTATTAGGAGTCAGGTAGGGTAGCCCTCGGATTAGCGACGTAGAGAATGAATTACTTCGATACCATTTTTGAGCTATGAAATTCTCTTTTTCATCAAAGGAACATTTTTGGTAAAGTCCTTTATTTAATTACACTT
>NZ_LGSU01000261.1 GCF_002260545.1 Hydrocoleum sp. CS-953
GCTTTGGCAAAGTAAATCTGTCTAGGAAATGATTTTTTGAGTAATTAAGATAGAGGGTGGTTTGACTCAACCTCTGGAAATATTCTTTACCTAATAAAATTAATTTTATTACCAATCAAGATAGAGGGTTTGGAGACCAAACCCCTACGGAATAAAATATATTAATGAGTCAAAAAAATTATCGAGTTTACAAAATTAGGAGCAAAAAAATGACTAATACAAATCAACAATTTCAAGCTGCTAAAGTTGGCTCTAGCTTTAAAAAAGTTCTAGTCAAGTTTGACAAATTACTAGCCGATGGCAAAAAAGAACAATTAACTACTATCCGCAAAAAACTCCGGCAGGAATTAAAAGAATATCGAGAAGAAGGTGCAATTAAAGTTGCCTTTGTCGGACAATATAGCGCAGGTAAATCTACAATTATTTCTGCACTTACAGGAAAACGAGATATTAAAATAGATGCCGATATTGCTACTGACAAAACTACAAATTATGACTGGAATAGTATTAAAATAATAGATACTCCCGGACTTTTTACGGAACGTCAAGAACATGATGAGATTACTTATGAGGCAATTAAGAAAGCTGATTTATTAGTTTTTTGTCTGACTTATATGTTATTTGACTCTGTGACAGTTGAGAATTTCAAAAAGTTAGCTTATGACAAAGGTTATCGCTGGAAAATGATGTTAGTTATTAATAAAATGTCTGATGAAGCTGGAGAAGAGGAGGAAAAAATTGCTAACTATCGCTACAGTTTAACAGAAGCTCTTAAACCNGGCAATTAAGAAAGCTGATTTATTAGTTTTTTGTCTGACTTATATGTTATTTGACTCTGTGACAGTTGAGAATTTCAAAAAGTTAGCTTATGACAAAGGTTATCGCTGGAAAATGATGTTAGTTATTAATAAAATGTCTGATGAAGCTGGAGAAGAGGAGGAAAAAATTGCTAACTATCGCTACAGTTTAACAGAAGCTCTTAAACCTTTTAGTCTTGATGAATTTCCGGTTTGTTTTATTGATGCTAAAGATTATTGTGATGGTATTGATGAAAATGATGATTTTTTGCTGGAAATTAGTCGGTTTGAAACTTTTATTGCTGCTCTAAATACTTTTATTGAGAGTCGAGGTAGCTTGGCAAAATTTGATACTCCTGTCAGAATAGCATTAAAATTTGTAGAAGATGCTCAGTTAATTTTTATTAGCAATTCTACTGGGAATGCCACATTTTTTGAAGTAGCTAACCGTCTATCTCGGACTATCCGAAAAGAACGAGACAGACTCCGCACAAAAGTTAAAGGTATTTCCCTATAAATGTCTTCAGCTATTGTCAAAGAAGGAAATGAATTAGCAATGGCAGTGGGAACTGATGCAGATTTTGAAAAGCTGAATAAAACAGCAGAATTAAATGTTCGTAATTGCTATGAAAAAGCAGAAAGTAAATTGAAAGAAGTTTGCGAAACAGCAGCCGCAGATATTCGGCAAGAAGTGGCAGAAATATTGGATAGTGATTTGGTTAAAGCTTTTGTTTCTTGTTTGGATAAAGAGCAAAATATTTCGGCTTCTAATATTAATGACGGCATAAATTTTCAACAGCTTAAATCTCAAGTTAGTTCGCTCAATAAAATTGCTGAAGTTGCAGGTGTAAAAATAACAAATGCAGCAACTACTAAAAGTTCTTTTGCAAAAGCAGGAAATGTTTTTCTTAGTTCTGGGAATGTAGCAGGTAGTGGTTTACATCAAACTGTTTTAGGAGTGGGAAAATTTATAGGTTTTAAGTTTAAACCTTGGCAAGCAGTAGGTATTGCTAAAAATCTTGGTAATGCTGCTAAATTTTTAGGTCCTGCTGTGGCATTAGTTTCTGTGGGAATAGATGTTTTGGAAATGCACAATGAAAGTCAACGAGAAAAAGAAATGGNGTAGCAGGTAGTGGTTTACATCAAACTGTTTTAGGAGTGGGAAAATTTATAGGTTTTAAGTTTAAACCTTGGCAAGCAGTAGGTATTGCTAAAAATCTTGGTAATGCTGCTAAATTTTTAGGTCCTGCTGTGGCATTAGTTTCTGTGGGAATAGATGTTTTGGAAATGCACAATGAAAGTCAACGAGAAAAAGAAATGGCTGATTTAAGAAAAGATATTTCTAGTCAATTTCAGAAAATAGCTAAAGATTTAGACGCACAAATAGAGCGACAATTATCTGAGTTTGAAACTGAGGTTTATACAGAGATTGAAAAGCAAATTGCTGAAGCAATAAAACAGGAAGAGGAAACTATAGCTACTTCTAATAGTTGGATAAAACAACTAGGAGAAATTCGGAGCAATTTTGACCTTATTCTACAATATATTCATAAGACAACCGCAAAAGCAAAAGGTTGAGTAGAATAATTACTTCAGGGTAATTATTTTCTAATTTTTTACTGATTCTTTATTTCTCCTATTTCCTATAATTGGTTGATGAATTTCTCCTAACATGACTTTAGCTTTTGCTCCTGTAACTTCTGGCAAATTACTCTTAATTTCTAAAGAGCGCCAATAAGCTAAAACTGCCATAGATATAGCTTCTTTAAAAT
>NZ_LGSU01000262.1 GCF_002260545.1 Hydrocoleum sp. CS-953
CTTCTTCGGTGGCCTCATATAGCTATGGACTATACAGGCTCTTCCTCTGTGGCCTCGTTAGACCCTGTTCATACCCCTTTAGTCTCTAAAGGCTCCTAACAGGAACGAGTCGCACTCAGCCTAGGCTCTTCCTCTGTGGCCTCGTTAGACCCTGTTCATACCCCTTTAGTCTCTAAAGGCTCCTAACAGGAACGAGTCGCACTCAGCCTTTGCTTGCGGTATCGTTCCTCGGTAACTGGTATTTTCCCGCTTTTAGACCAGCTTCACCAGTTTGATGTTCATTCTCTCCAGTATGGTCTATGCTTTCTACCCAACAACAAGGCGGAGGAATTTCACCTCGAAGGATATAAGAGTTTTCTCGTGACTATATATTTACCACCTCCTTAGTCACGGAAGGTTAGATATACCTGCTTTTCAGCAGTCTTGACTAGCCAACGAGTCGCACTGACCTTTCTAATTCGTCAAATTCTTAGGAAAAGATTAAATATAAACACTTACTTAGGGTTTACTGAAAAAGTCTTTTAGTAAGGGGGAGGAGTCAGGAGTCAGGAGGCATGAGAGTTATAGAGTAGGTAGTGACAAGAATAGTCCCTTGATTTTTCTGCCTCCCATTACCCAAAAATGCTCACTTTTTCAGCTTGATCGACTTAAAAGCTGGTACTTTTTCAAGCTCTAAAATTGCTCAAACCTTTATCTGTCAATCCTTTGATATTTTATCAGCAAACCCTACTTAATTGATGACTCATCCATCAGTTAAAACTATCAGGACTTGCCCAGAGGTACTATATATATAGATATAGAGTTAAAAAACTATAACGTTATAGTTTTGAACGCTATATACATGGTCTTTGCGTAAGTCCTGACTATAACTCCTGACTCCTGACTCCTAGCTTTAGACTACATTCTGAAGTGCAGAATTTAGGCTTAAAAAAGACTTTTTCAGTAAACCCTAATTAGCATCTCATGTATCAGTCGCGGAAATTTTTTGTTTCCCTTATTTGATACCTTGGTTTCTCCCCTCCTTAATATACTTAATTTAAGATCAAAATAATCATTATTTTAAGTAAATAAATCTAGTGGTAAATAACCATAAGTTCCATTAATTCCTGTTGCTTCATCAGATTGACAAGATACTAATACGCCTCGATATTTTCCAGTATAGGATTCCATAATATATGACTCTTTCATCCCATTAAATTTCAGATAAACAGACCCTTCAATCGAATGAAAATTAGACTCATTCATCAGAGTGGTATGATACCCTAAAGCTTCTAAATAGTTTCCTAATGTAGATAAAGCTTCAGTAGTTGAATCGGCACAAATTCCTAACATTTGATAATCAGACGAATTTACCAACAACAAGATTGCAGCACGGGTTATAGCTTTTTCCTCTTGTAATTCCACTGATTTCATATCTTGACAAGTAAATTCATGGAGAATTTTTTCAGCTTGAGTAACAGTGAGATTATGAAGGTTTTGAGTAGACATCAGTACCTGTAGAAAATTAATTTAATTGACTCTGGAGGTAGGGAAGATTTGAACAGATAACAGGAAAGACAAAATAAGAAAAACAAGTGTATTTGACTAACTTGAGAAATATTATATAACTCATGTCCGGTTCAACAATTATCAATCATTAGGAAGCAGTCAGGAGTCAGGAGCAGGAAAAAGGGAAATAAAAAAAGATAAAGATGAGAAAGTTTTTTGATTGGGCTATTAAGCCAAGATTACATAAGTCTTACAACAGTTTTTAAGTTGATGAGGTACAAAATTATGGGACAGTAGGAAGTAGGAAATCAGGAAAAGAGATTAATATTAAAACTTTACCTCACTATCCTAAAAAGTTATGTAATTACAAACAAACAAACAAACAAACTGCTGATAGCTGAGTAATAATCGCTATCATATTATATCAAGTTTAGATAATTAGTTCAGGACTTACCCAAAGACCATGTATATAGCGTTCAAAACTATAACGTTATAGTTTTTGAACTCTATAATTAAAGTTAAACGATGGCGTTCGGTAAATCTTCCTAACTGTCTATAACCCCAATAACCACTTATGATTACCATAATCACGGTGCAGCAGTATCAGCCATCAGGGGTGACGAAAACCTCTCAGCTATACGAAAATCAGGTATTTCTTTCAGGTAATCAATCAGGCTTTTTTCCATATATTTTCATATATTAGTATATTGGCCAATTTTACCAACTAAATTTGCTCCTTACTCTATAATTGTACACCTAGAGTGAGAATGAAACAGCCCTGCCATTAAAAGGGGGTAGAGAGACTTGAGACCTTATTTTTTATAGGACTTACACAGAGACCACATATATAGCGCTAAAAACTATAACGTTATAGTTTTTTAACTCTATATATAGTACCTTTGCGTAAGTCCTGTTCTAGTCAAACTATAGATTTAAGTAGAAACTTATCATCACGAAAAATCAACGGTACAAAACCATTAGACTAAAAATTATCTAATTTTTTAGATTCGTCAGGAAAAAATAGTGATATTATCGTCTCTACCTGTCCATAATTTATAGGTTTTGGATTGAATATTAGGAAG
>NZ_LGSU01000263.1 GCF_002260545.1 Hydrocoleum sp. CS-953
TTTCTCATGTTTTATGAGGTAGAAACTATAAGTTTTCATAGCCTCAGATAACAAACAATTGAGATTTTTTCTTTCTTCCTTCTTCCTTCTTCCTTCATTTGATAGATTCACTCTCTTGAGTATTCTCAAAATTACATAATTTCTCATTTTTTATGAGGTAGAAACTATAAGTTTTCATAGCATCAGATAACAAACAATTGAGATTTTTTCTTCCTTCCTCCTTCTTCCTTCCTCCTTCTTCCTTCTTCTTCCTTCATTTGATATATTCACTCTGTTGAGTATTCTAAAAATTACAGAATTTCTCATGTTTTATGAGGTAGAAACTATAAGTTTTCATAGCCTCAGATAACAAACAATTGAGATTTTTTCTTCCTTCTTCCTTCTTCCTTCCTCCTTCTTCCTTCATTTGATATAATAAAAGTTTTGCATAAATAATAAATAGTTGCTGACAGGAGACAACAATAATGGCCAGAATGTACTATGACTCCGATGCTAACCTGGACCTCTTAAACGACAAAACAATCGCCATCATTGGCTATGGTTCTCAAGGTCATGCTCACGCCCTTAATCTCAAAGATAGTGGCTCAAAAGTAATAGTTGGACTTTATCCAGGTAGTAAGTCTGCTACCAAAGCAAAAGAAGCAGGTCTAGATGTTTACCCAGTAAATGAAGCTGCGGAAAAAGCAGACCTAATAATGATTCTATTGCCAGACGAAGTACAGAAAACCGTCTATAAAAACGAAATTGAACCCCATCTCAAAGAAGGAAAAATCCTAGCTTTTGCCCACGGTTTCAATATTCACTTTGGTCAAATTTTGCCTCCATCAAACGTGGACGTAGTAATGGTAGCACCAAAAGGCCCTTCTTTTGCTTTGGTAGCAGACTTACTACCTGGATAAAGTCCAACTATTACTTTTGAGCNACCAAAGCAAAAGAAGCAGGTCTAGATGTTTACCCAGTAAATGAAGCTGCGGAAAAAGCAGACCTAATAATGATTCTATTGCCAGACGAAGTACAGAAAACCGTCTATAAAAACGAAATTGAACCCCATCTCAAAGAAGGAAAAATCCTAGCTTTTGCCCACGGTTTCAATATTCACTTTGGTCAAATTTTGCCTCCATCAAACGTGGACGTAGTAATGGTAGCACCAAAAGGCCCTGGACATTTAGTTAGACGTACCTACGAACAAGGAGAAGGAGTACCTTGTCTATTTGCCATTTTCCAAGATGCTTCTGGTCAAGCTCGCGATCGCGCCATGGCTTATGCTAAAGGTATTGGTGGGACTCGTGCAGGTATCCTAGAAACTACTTTCCGGGAAGAAACTGAAACCGACCTATTTGGCGAACAAGCTGTTTTATGTGGTGGTCTCAGTGCATTAATTAAAGCTGGGTTTCAAACTCTCGTAGAAGCTGGGTATCAACCAGAACTAGCATACTTTGAATGTCTGCACGAAGTTAAACTTATAGTCGATCTAGTTGTGGAAGGTGGTCTAGCAAATATGCGCGACAGTATCTCCAATACTGCTGAGTTTGGGGACTATACTCGCGGACCTCGCATTGTCACCGATGAAACTCGCGCCGAGATGCGGAAAATCTTAAGTGAAATTCAGTCTGGTCAGTTTGCCAGGGAATTTGTCATGGAAAACCAAACAGGGAAACCTGTATTTACTGCCATACGTCGCCAAGAAGCAGAACAACCTATTGAAGAAGTTGGTAAAGACTTACGCGCCATGTTTAGTTGGTTAAAGAAACGCTAAACATTTTTTAGGAAAAGGGAAGAGGTCATTTCAGTTATCAGTTATCAGTTAACAGTAGCTACTACTGAAGTAGTAGGTTTGAGACCTGATTTTCTGGTAGTATAGAATATCAATTCCTCTTGCTTTGGAGTATTGTCAGAAACCTAATTTGAGACAGATGTCAGTATAATAGGGCATCTAATATAAACCGGGTTTCTATGCTTTATTGATACTAAAACTACCAGGTTTGATATAAATTAATATTTTCCTCTTCCCTTTCCTTTGTTGAATACTATTCTGTTTCGCCAGGACTTTCAAACTTTTCCAAAGCTTCTTCTGTACGTTCATTAGTATTCTTAGGTTTCAACCAACTAGGCCATAACCCAACCACAAATTTACGACTTTCTAAACTGGCATTTTGGAGAGGTTCAGGCATAAATTCCAGACTGTCTCCAGTAGTTACAAAAACTATAGCCAAAATCACAAATAACCATATTAGATTCTTATTCATAAGCTGATATTAATTTAGATGTATTTGTTTAATTCTAGTATTCCCATTACTGACAAAAATATCACAATTTATGATTAATTAGTAGCACAGATATTTTTTGGTTCTAGAGGAGCAAGGAATGATATCAAATCCGGTAGTATGGGTGTAATTATATCAACAGTGTGGGGAGATGGGGAGATGGGGAGATGGGGAGAGCTAGAAAGATTTGTTCAATAATTGATAATTGATAATGGATAATTGATAATTACCTCTGGTTAAAACCGTTACGGAATTGAAGATTGGGAAATATCATTTCTTTTTTTCCCCTTCAAAGGGGAGGCTTTAAAC
>NZ_LGSU01000264.1 GCF_002260545.1 Hydrocoleum sp. CS-953
AAAACGAATCAGTAATGATTTATTCAACATAATACTTTTATTACTTTAGTAACTACAAATATCAAATATAAATAACTGATTTTAGATTAGGCTTTAATGAGGAGAAAAATAGATTTTTTCCCATCAAAAAAACAATAATCTAAAATCATCAATCAATGTTTGAAAAAAAAAGAATTTTAACGGAAGATTTTACCGCCGCCCCATCCTTTGCCTAAAACTTTAGGCTGTACAAGAATGTAACCAGCGATCGCGTATAAATCATCCTCTGTAAGATTTCTCATTTCTGGGTAAATATCCGCACTCTTAATACTGGGATGAAACTCAAATATTTCAATAAACCCATCATAAGTAGTAGGATTTTTCATGTAGTCTATCAAACCTTCTATATTATCTCGTGCTGGATAGGCCAATGATAAAACTTCTGGGTCTAAGGAAACATCAGGATTTGTTTTGGTAATTCCTCCTACATGACACTGAGAACAAACATTATTAAATGCCCGTCTGCCTCTTGTGTATTCCTTAATGGTAAGTACAACTTCTTCACCATCCTCATTCAGAGGTAAAGTTCGATCGTTATCAGTTAATTCAGCTGCAGTGGCACTGTTGATGAACGTTTGAAACGTCAAGAATAGTATGGCAACTACAGCTATGAAAAATTTTTTCAAGTTTCTTCTCCTTAAAACTGGCAAGTTAATCAACCAACACAGATATGTTCATTAATGGAAATATTTCCTTGAAGTAACTGGACTTCAGGTTTACTGAACTTTAATCTAATTTTTATTTATCAGTGTTCAGGTGTCAATTAGTCAAGTATTTAGACTCCTCTATTAGGAATCAGACTTTTGTTTTTGGGCCAATATGTGAGACATGATTGCTTTGGCATCCTCTAAGGCCAAACGAGTTTGAGAATGCTTATAAGAAATCCCCATTTGGTCACAAAGACGAAGTACCTGATTTACATGGACATTAAAGTCTTCTGCTATTTCTTGGATTGATATATCAGCAAAACCCATAAATTTTTTTCAGTTTGTTTATAATTTAGATCAAGCCAGTTACAAAAATTCCTTTGAAGTTCCCATAATTTAATTCTGAGGTGTAGCTTGAATTTTATGCTCATTTGTCAAGGAATTATGGTGTTCTGCCGGAAAGGGTAAATGACAATATGGCCCTGCTTCTAATGACTCAGCAGAACTAAGGGTGGTAGAATGAGGTTTATGTAGGCGGATTAACTGGACCAGAGTTTTCTTTAATTGGGTACGAGGTACAATAGCGTCTACAAAACCATGTTCCAATAGATACTCAGAGGTCTGAAAGTTGTCGGGTAATTTTTCACGGACTGTTTGTTCAATCACTCGTCGTCCAGCAAAACCTATTGTGGCTTTCNGAACTAAGGGTGGTAGAATGAGGTTTATGTAGGCGGATTAACTGGACCAGAGTTTTCTTTAATTGGGTACGAGGTACAATAGCGTCTACAAAACCATGTTCCAATAGATACTCAGAGGTCTGAAAGTTGTCGGGTAATTTTTCACGGACTGTTTGTTCAATCACTCGTCGTCCAGCAAAACCTATTGTGGCTTTCGGTTCAGCGATAATAATATCTCCAAGCATGGCAAAACTGGCAGTTACACCACCTGTAGTCGGATGAGTTAAAACTGGAATGTATAGCAGTTTAGCTTCTCTATGCTGTTCTAGAGCACCGGATATCTTGGCCATTTGCATCAGACTCAACATTCCTTCTTGCATTCTGGCTCCACCAGAAGCACAAATAATTACTACAGGTAAACTTTCTTGAGTGGCCTTTTCAATTAATCGGGTCAGTTTTTCTCCAACGACTGAACCCATACTTCCTCCCATAAATCCAAAGTCCATAACTCCCAAGGCCACAGGTTCTGCTTCAATATTACCGATACCTGTTTGTACAGCATCTAGAAGTCCAGTTTTTCTTTGATATTCTTGGAGGCGATCGCTGTATGCTTTGCGATCGCGGAATTTCAAGGGGTCTGTTCCTCTAACTTGTTCGTTAATTGGCATCCAGGTGTTAGTATCTATCAACTGCTGAATGCGCTCTTGGCTAGATACTCGTATATGGTGTCCACATTCTAGGCAAACCATTTGATTTGCTTGGAGGTCTTTTGTATAAGTTAGAGCGCCACAAGCTTCACATTTAAGCCAAAGTCCATCAGCAATTTCTCGTTCAGGTCTTTGTTGAGAGTTCTGGGCTGATTTTTGTCGATTTGCAAACCAATCAAATAGAGACATTAAAATATTTTTGAATTAATTATTCAGTGATTAAATTTTTGGTAAAGCCCGCTATTATATACCTATTGAGGTAAGTTGTCTAGCAACAGAGCTATGGCACTATAGGTTAAGGTTAGAGCAATACTTTAAGTTTTGGATTAATACACTGATGAAATACTTTGTTATACTACCGCAATTCTATATCCTAAAGTTCTCTTGGTTGACTATAAATTAAAGAAATTTCTGTAACCTTTGAAAAAGTTTGGCTTGATGAGTGTTGATTTAGTCTATTGTTTTATATGGTTGTATAGAACCCCTGAAAGGATCTATGAATT
>NZ_LGSU01000265.1 GCF_002260545.1 Hydrocoleum sp. CS-953
CTTTTATTCTCTTGAAATAGAAGGGAATAAAATTGAATTGATTAATTCTCAATTATCAATGATCCATTGGTAAACAGCCTCGAACCTAATTGTTTCCCTCTAGGCTAGTCAAGTAATTACTTCTTACTCCTATTTTTTCCAATGCTGATAATCAAGGTGAAAAAAAGAAGAGCATCTGTCAGAAAATCTAGCAGATTATCAAGAGATATTCCTTTAGTAGATTAATTCTACTCTGCATTATTAACAAATGTCTCGCGAAATTCTATAGGCTGATTCATAGCTGAAAAAAAGTACAGGTAAATTCCAAGTTCATCATCAAAAATACTCCCAGTTACAACTGCAAATCTACATCATAAATCTGAGTAAATAAAATATGCACCTAAGTGAACTTACTCATCCTAACCAGTTACACGGTCTTTCAATTCATCAACTAGAAGAAATTGCTAGACAAATACGAGAAAAACATCTAGAAACAGTCGCCACAAGTGGAGGCCATCTAGGTCCAGGGTTAGGAGTTGTAGAACTTACATTGGGTCTCTACCAAACTCTCGATCTAGATCGGGACAAAGTTCTTTGGGATGTAGGCCACCAAGCTTATCCCCATAAACTTATTACAGGTCGATATAACAATTTTCATACCCTGCGACAAAAAGATGGGGTTGCAGGTTATTTAAAACGTTGTGAAAATAAATTTGACCATTTCGGCGCTGGCCATGCTTCTACCAGTATCTCCGCTGGTTTAGGAATGGCATTAGCTAGAGATATGAAAGGAGATAACTTCAAAGTAGTTTCCATTATTGGGGATGGTGCTTTGACTGGTGGTATGGCTTTAGAAGCTATTAACCATGCAGGTCACTTACCCAAAACTAATATATTGGTTGTGCTAAACGATAATGAGATGTCCATCTCTCCCAATGTAGGTGCGATTTCTCGTTATCTCAACAAAATGCGTTTATCCCCACCGATGCAGTTTCTGAAGGATAATCTTGAGGAACAATTCAAACATATTCCTTTTGTTGGTGAAACCTTTACACCAGAAATGGAACGCCTCAAAGAAGGGATGAAACGTTTGGCAGTGTCAAAAGTAGGGGCCGTAATTGAAGAATTGGGCTTTACCTACATGGGTCCTGTTGATGGGCATAATTTGGAAGAACTAATTACAACTTTCCAACAAGCGCATCAAATTCATGGACCAGTGTTAGTTCATGTGTCCACAACTAAGGGTAAAGGATACGCAGTTGCTGAAGAGGATCAAGTTGGCTATCATGCTCAAAATCCATTCAATTTAGCTACAGGTAAAGCCTTACCTGCAAATAAGCCAAAGCCTCCCAAGTATTCTAAAGTTTTTGCCCATACTTTGGTGAAGCTTGCAGAAGATAACCCGAAAATTATGGGTATTACTGCTGCTATGGCAACTGGTACAGGTTTGGATAAACTTCATGCTAAATTGCCGAAACAATATATAGATGTTGGTATTGCCGAACAACACGCTGTAACTTTGGCAGCAGGTTTAGCTTGTGAAGGAATGCGACCTGTGGTTGGTATTTACTCAACTTTCTTGCAACGAGCTTATGACCAAATTATCCATGATGTCTGTATTCAGAAGTTGCCTGTTTTCTTCTGTTTAGACCGCGCTGGAATTGTGGGTGCAGATGGTCCGACTCACCAGGGAATGTATGATATTTCCTATTTACGTTGTATCCCCAATATGGTAGTTATGGCGCCTAAAGATGAGGGTGAGTTACAACGGATGTTGGTTACGGGTATTGAGTATACGGATGGAGCGATCGCTATGCGTTATCCTCGTGGTAATGGTTATGGTGTACCTCTGATGGAAGAAGGTTGGGAAGCTATTCCTATTGGTAAGGCTGAAATTCTGCGGAATGGTGATGATGTGCTGATATTGGGTTATGGTGCTATGGTACATCCGGCTATGCAAACTGCGGAGATTTTGAGCGAGCATGGTGTTAGTGCTACTGTGGTAAATGCTCGTTTTGTCAAGCCTTTGGATACGGAATTAATTCTGCCTTTAGCACAACGTATTGGTCAGGTTGTGACTATGGAGGAAGGCTGTTTGATGGGTGGTTTTGGTTCCGCAGTTACGGAAGCATTGATGGATAATAATGTGCTTGTACCTGTGTTACGTTTGGGTGTACCCGATAAGTTGGTAGATCATGCTAAACCTGATGAGTCGAAAGCTGATTTGGGTTTGACTCCTTCTCAGATGGCAGAACGTATTTTGCAGAGTTTTAAGCCTAAGTTATCGACTGTGAAGGTTTAAAGAAGCAGTCAGCTATCAGTAGAAGTACGTTTTCTAATGTTTAGAAGGGGATTTGAACCCCTCCTAAACCATCCAGTTTATAGAAATCGGAGATTTAACTAAGGTTCAAAAAGCTGATAGCTAAATGCTAAAAGCTAATAGCTACCTAATATTTTTGTGGGAAGTTCGGGAATAGATTTTTCTGCAAAGTAAATGTAGAGATGTTCTATGGAACGTCTCTACTTTGGTTTACCCACATAAAAACTACTGTAATATCATGTATGGTTGAATAGTTATAATTAAAGCTTGTAGTA
>NZ_LGSU01000266.1 GCF_002260545.1 Hydrocoleum sp. CS-953
ATTATCAATTATCCATTATCAATTATCCATTATCCATTATCAATTATCCATTATCAATTATCAATTATCAATTATCAATTATCCATTATCCATTATCCATTATCCATTAATGAACTGTTCCCAGTTAAGTGTTCCCTGTTCCCTATCTCCTTTTTATATTTCCTGATACATTCAATCTCTGATGAATTACCTCAAAGTTGACAAACTCTATTTATAGAAAATGAAAGGAAACTGTGAAATATTAGGGTGAAACTGTTATTGGATACGCAGTGCTGGTTATGCTGCTTTGCTCAACCTGAACGGTTAAACGAAGAGGCAACCACCTGTATTACTGACGAAAGTAATACCAATTTCATAAAATATTGCTACAGTCACAACATAGGGAACAGGGAACAGGTATGGAGGGAACAGGGAAAGAAAAACATGATAAAAAAAGAGTAAAAAAGGTTTTATTTTTACAATTTATGGGATTTACAATTTTTTATTGTAGGAATAAATCACAAATTAAGATGTAACTGCCTTTTTTGAATTTGGTATAACTAATTGTGGTTTTCTGTTGTTAGTGTCTGGGAAATAGCAATCAAAGTTGCATAAGGAAAATTATCTTTGCCAGAATTGATAGATACCTGCATTCCTACTTCGTAACTGTGGAAAGTTGAACCCATAAAATTAATCTCTATCTTTGTGCATATCATATTTTTCAAGATAAAACTAAATTTGTCTAGACTAAACTATTTATCATGCTTCTCAAAGAACGTGAATATTAGTGAATCTTAAATAATTGATGTTTTATCTTTTAACTTAACCTTAATCTTTTCGGAGAAGTTTTTCACGATCGCCCNAAATTAATCTCTATCTTTGTGCATATCATATTTTTCAAGATAAAACTAAATTTGTCTAGACTAAACTATTTATCATGCTTCTCAAAGAACGTGAATATTAGTGAATCTTAAATAATTGATGTTTTATCTTTTAACTTAACCTTAATCTTTGTGGAAAAATCTGTGGAAAACTATATTTTAACTGTGGAAAACTTTACTTTTTCAACAACTAAGAATTTTGTTACTTTACATTTTGTCTAACTAATTGACAAACTTTTTTATATATGATAATAAATACTTCTGGCTTTGGAGTGTTATAAGAAACCGGGTTTATGGAAGGTAGATTTTAGTATGCTGGGGCATTTGATACAAACCTTGTTTCTCGATTTGATTCTTATTATTCCCTACTCCCTATTCCCCACTCCCTATTCCCTTTCATAAGAAATATGTTCTGATTTATAAGCAGGAGGTTCAACGTGAATCATAATTCTAGCAGGATAAAACCTTTCTTGTAGACGTGCTTCTACCTCTTCAGTAATTTGATGAGCAGTTTTTACATCATCACTGTTAACAATGAGGTGCATTTCAATAAATACTTGACGACCAATAACTCCACGAGAGGCAATATCGTGACAGTTAACTACTCCTGGAACTTCCATAGCGATCGCATGAATAGCTTCTGGTGCAACTGCCATATAGTCTACTAACCAAGGCAAGTTTTCTTTCAAAACTTCCCAAGCGCTACGAAATACTAATAAAGCAACCGGAAAAGCTAAAATTACGTCTAACCAAAGGAAAATAGGTAAGTTAAATTTATTTCCTTGCCAAACACCAATTAATCCTGCAATTACTATTACTGTCACCCAAATATCACTCATGGTATGATGGGAGTCAGCTATCAAAATGCTACTACCAATTTTTTTCCCTACCCGACGTTCATAAAATGCCACAAAAATATTAATTCCCAGCACTATTAACAATATCCACAGCGCAAGTGGGGAAATATCAACTTCTTGAGTACCTCCGACTATTCTTTCTATTGCACCACTCAAAATTTCAAAACAAGCGATACCCAGAAATGCAGCAATACCTAAAGCACCAATAGCATCAAATTTTTGGTGTCCGTAGGGATGTTCGCGATCTGGTTTGGGGGAAGCAAGGTGATTTGTGACTAATCCTAAAATATTATTAGCACTGTCAGTAACGCTATGTAAAGCATCAGCAAGTAAGCTGAGGGAACCTGTGGAAAATGCTATTGTTGCTTTAATTAACATCACTAATAAATTGAGTAGTAAAGTGATAATTAAGACTTTGCGGACTTGTTTACGGTTATCGGTAGACATTATGAGTAATTGATAATTGATAATTGATAATTCATAATTTAATTTAGGAAAAAAGCAGGCAGTAGGCAGTAGGGTGCGTTAGGCGCTTACTGCAAATACCGTTGAACTCTCAAGTATGACATTGCGCCGTAACGCACCATTTTAGCCCCTACAAACTACTCAATGGTGCGTTACGACGGATTGCTAAATACCTTGTCATAGCTTAAATTGTAGCCGTCTAACGCACCCTACTGGACTTATCCTTGTTTGCGGTTATCGGTGGACATAGTAGGCAATGAATAATTAGATAATTATAAAAGTTAGATAGCAAATTAAAGGTTTAAAAAACTCTTTCATTATTAATTATTCATTATTCATTATTCATTATTAATCTTGCTTTAACAAAAGCTTTTTTCAAAGTTATGACTAATCTTTG
>NZ_LGSU01000267.1 GCF_002260545.1 Hydrocoleum sp. CS-953
AACTGTAGTTACAGAAGTCTTTGTAGTTGATTTTAATTCAAAAGGAATTTTAAGTTGATTTAAAGTCAAGATTGCATCTGTACCACTGCGACTTAAATTGACTGGTCTTTCTAAGTTAAATAACTGGATAAGTTCATTTTCTCGACTATCATCTTGTACTGTCATTAATTAACAATTGGCAGAAATAATTAATTTGATAAATATAATGAATTTTAGTAAGTAGAAAAATACAAAAAAACACAAGTATGTAAGGCAGTCAAATCATCAAAACCATCTTCCATATTACTTTTTGCCTCTAGCATGAATGACTGTGATAAAGATAATTTTTCATACCCACCTACTTAATTTTGCTTTAAGCACAAAAATAACTATGACTAATCAGCTAAAGTAACCAATTTCCCAGGGTTGAATGAATCAAAAAATTAGACAGTTCTCCAGACTTCCATAACTCTTGTAGACGTGTTCCATGATAACCAAATAAAACAAGAAAACAAAAAATCTGAAACTGACTATTTTGAATTAAACGTATATAAAATACTTGGAACTTTCGATTATTTATTAATTCTAAAACCAGATGTAAAATTGCAACTAGAAACAAAGCAAAAAATATAAGACCAAATAAATGATCAGCGATCGCCTGACTAAAGTCTCCTCGTGCAACTGCCATTAAAGAGCGAGTCAAACCCCACCCAGGACAAGGTATACCAACATAACGTAAGAGTGGACATCCTAGAAATGGTATTTTTAAACCTAAATTAAATAGGTAACTACCAATAATAGGAATAAGAGCGATCGCCAGATAAATATATCGTTGACTTCGCTCTTTATTAGATAAATTTTCTGAATACTTTTCCATTCAATTTCTTTATCGACTACGCAAAAAATCCCAACTAAAACAAGTTAGATAAATTAGAATTGTTGCCATTTGTTGAAATATGACTAATTCGACAGTTTTGAGCCAGAAATTAGTTTCTGATTGAGAATAAGTAACCATCGATCCTCCTGCCAGAATTGCAATAAGAATCAAAAAAATTATTTTCCTGTACTTAAGTTTGAGCATTGTTCAAATTCTCCCCATTCTTGATTATATTTTAGGTAAATGCTACATATCCAAAGACAAATAAAACTGCACAAGGAATGATACATATCAACAGTAACCAGGGAGATTTTTCCAACTTCTTGAAAATTCTCACCCAAGCCATAATTAATTTAATCGAAGCAATAATATTAATACATGGAATACAAGATAAAATTGTCCATAAAACAGGATTTTCCTCATCAGCAGCTTTGAAATTAATGTATGTACCTAAAATCGGAATCCAAGCAAACCAGGCATTTTCAACATTTAATTTTTGGTAAATCTTATAGCAGAAAAACGCCATTATTAAGTATCCAATAAGACCACTTCCAATTTGAGTTGGTTCTACCTCTGGTACTTCTGGTAGTTCAGTTGTTGCTTCCTGTGCCAAGAAAATTGGTAACATCATACCAATAGCTGAATTAACCCATGAAAATTCACTCAGATATAGCATTTTTCCTCATCCATTAAAATTAATAACAATTGAGATTTTCATCTATAACTAAGCAAACTTTAATCGTCAAAATATTATAAGCATCGAAATTTTGTTTTTTTTAAAGAATTTGACTTACATATACCTAGCTTTAAGTTGAACTAATTTAATAATTAAACGTAAGCATTTCCTGCGGAATGCTGCGCAAACAGCCGTCGGCTATTAGCTATTAATTTTAGGAATGTAAAAGCAACCTTTGAAATTGAGAAACAATAAAAAGTTACTGCCAAAGTCCCTTTCCCTAACCTTAGAAGTAAATTATTCATTATTAATTGCTGTTAGCTGACTGCTAATAGCTGAATCCTTACAATTAAACAAATCATATTTTCTGAGGAAAGACTCAATATTTTCATAAATATTGAGATTTTCACTATAACTAAATTCTCCATGACCACCCCCTGGAATAGTTAATAATTGATTCGGTACATTAGCTTGATTAAGTGCTTCGTGAAATCTTACTGCATGATTATATGGCACACTTAGATCGGCATCACCGTGAACAGTAAAAATAGGCGGAAGTTGAGAATGTACATAATTAATTGGAGAAACACGTTCCCCTATTTCCAAGCGATCGCTCTGGTTTCCCATCCATTCCAAAGCATAATCATGAACATTTGCTCCCTCTAGCAAATCTTTGACATCAGTAACACCATACCAATTAACTATTGCTGCCACGTTTAATTCCTCATCACCTTCGCAAAAAGAGTCAAAACCAACATCAGGAGTTAACAAAGCAGTTGTCATAGCTAAGTGACCACCAGCAGAAAACCCACTAAGAATAATTTTTTCAGGATCGAAATTGTATTGTTGAGCATTCCTCATCACCCAATCTAAAGCACACCGACAGTCTGCGACTGCAGCAGGTGCTAACGACTGTGCTGCCAAACGATATCCCACATTAACAACGGAAAAACCCTCAACAATTATCAGCCCAATAACCACTTTTAGTCAGAGAATTTTCTTGGCAATATTCATCATCGGTTTCTCCCTGTAAAATCCTGGTCTTGCCA
>NZ_LGSU01000268.1 GCF_002260545.1 Hydrocoleum sp. CS-953
AATTGATAATTGATAATTGATAATTACCTCTCCCTAAAACGGATAGGATTGAATAAAAGGAAAATAAATTCATTGTTTCTCCTTGATCATGAGAGGCTTTAAACCTTAATTATTCGGTAAAAATCCATCAGTTAACCCTTAATAATCTATCGAATTACATCGTTTATTACAAAGCTGTTTGCGCAGCATGACCTAGGAAGAGCTGACCGCTAATAGCTGTTTGCGCAGCATTCCGCAGGAAATGCTTACATTACCCAATTATTAATAATTAATAATTAATAATTAATAATTAAATAATTCTGGTTTAAAACCTCCCCTTTTAAGGGCAGGGCTGTTTCATTCTTGGTTAAGACAGAAGGGGAGCAGGGGAGCAGGGAGCAGGGGAGAATTTTCCACGCTTTACCCTAGATTTTCCCAAAATTTATCAATTATTCTTAAAGGTTAAAAATACGAATTGTTGTTATTTGAGGGAATTGAACCAGATATTTAGACAGAGTTTAATGACACTCCGAAGCTGAAAAATCGGCACTGATATGGCTAATTTCTCTATTTTCTGATCCTAAACATCTCTAGTTCTCCTTAAATTGTTAACTCACGATACGAATGATACGGCCCTGCCCCCCCGTAATGATGGCTAATTCAAGATAATGAAAAATAGAAATTGAAAATATGAATGTTTTTGCATCTTAATTAATTCAATTTTCAGGACTTAGGCAATGCCTGAGTTCTCAACAAATTTTTTGTAAATTTTGTGGTTTTACCAGAAAATATAGTGGGTTAATATTGGTTAAAAATTTTAGGATTAGGATTAAAGTAAAAAGGTGTTTCAATCTATTTGGGTCAATGCTTTAATCGCCGGAATTATTAGTGCTTTTTCCATGCCTTTAGGATCACTAACAGCCTTAGTGTGGACTCCTAAAAAACGAATACTGGCTTTTTTAATGGCTTTTGGAGCAGGAGCATTACTGGCAGCTCTAGTTATTGATTTAGTAGGTAGTACCAGAGAAAAGGGACATCTTCTAGAATTAGTCATTGGTTCAATTTTGGGAAGTTTATTCTTTATCTTCGTCAACCAGACTGTCAATAATGCTGGGGGATTTTTACGAAAACCTTCAACTACCTTAGCCCATTTAACTGAACAGGAACGCTGTCGTTTTACCCAAAGTTCCAGTCGCTTAAAACGAATTGGACTTTTTCAAGGTTTATCCCATGCTCTCAGAAAACAAATTGCTCAAGTCTTGTTAGTTGGAAATTACCCTCAAGAAACTATTTTGTATCGTCAAGGAGACCCCAGTGAAAGTCTTTATATTGTTAAACAGGGAAAGGTAGGTCTCCTAGATCCTCAAACAAACTTAACTGCTCTCAAGACTATTGAGGTGAATGAAATTTTTGGTCACTTAGCCTTTTTAACGGGCAGTCCTCATCAAACGATGGCAGTGGTTAAAGAAAATTGTCAGCTAGAAATTCTGCATCGTTCCGATTTTGAAGAACTTCTGGAAGTTTCGCCCGAACTCCTGAAAAGAACCGAACAAACCCTACAACAAGAAAATATTAAAGATTATCTTTACCAACGTCATAGATTGAGTTTAGAGCAAATTAAGGATTGGGTAACACTATCCCTAAGAATGCTCCAAGAACAGCGCAAAATTGAGTCTGCGGTCAAAATTGTTCAGAAAAAAACAGATTTTTTAAACTTAGCTCGTCGCATTCGCCGCTTTCCTGTCTTTAGCTATTTACCGCAAGAAGACTTAGAAAATATTGCTGACCGTTTAGTGTACCGAGAACGCTCAGGTGGTCATGTCTTTTTTCAGCCCGGTGACTTTTCTGATCGTCTGTATATTATTGCTCATGGTGAAGTCGAAATTGTTTATCCTAGTCATCTCCAAAAAGCTCCTCTAGTGTTGACTTCTGCAGACTCATTTGGGGAATTATCCTTTGTCACAGGAGCTTTCCATACAGTCACAGCGATCGCTAAAACTGATGTGGGGGTATGGACATTCAGAAAACAAGATTTTGGGGAAATGTTGCAACAGTCTACCCATCTGGAAAAAGGGGTAAAACAGTTTTTAGAACAACCTAAACTCAAAGATTATTTGGAAACTCGACAACAGTTTGAATCAACTAAGGCTGCCGAGTGGGTGGAACAAGCATTAAACAGCATGAATGCTGGCCAATTGATTCCTTCCGCCACTCGAATGGCTTCAATGATGTCAGAACATAAAGATGTACCAATGGCCATTTGGTTAGGACTATTGATGGACGGAATCCCAGAAGCTTTAACAATTGGGGCACATATTATTACAAATCCAGTCAGTCCTTCTTTATTAGCTGGGTTATTCATTTCTAATTATCCTGAAGCTCTATCAAGTTCTGAGGGGATGAGACAACAGGGATTTTCTATCCCTCGCATATTAATGATGTGGACATCTATTATGATCATCACAGGAATTTTAGCTGCGGTTGGTAGTTTGGTATTTGCTGATGTTCCGGAATCAATCATATCTCTTTTGGAGTCGATGGCAGCCGGGGCAATGCTAACTGTTATTTCTGAAACTATGTTACCGGAAGCTTATGCCAAAGGAGGTTCTATTGT
>NZ_LGSU01000269.1 GCF_002260545.1 Hydrocoleum sp. CS-953
AATATATATTATTTTAAAGCCAGAACAAGAAAAATTAATTCAAGCTAAAGTAACCAGTGGTAAATATACAACTGTTGATGAAGTTATTGCTGAAGCATTAAAATTATTAGATGAAAGAGATAAACATTATCAAAATTGGGTAGAATATACTCGCAAAAAAGTAGCTGTAGGTTTAGCAAAACTAGATAGAGGTGAAGGAATTGAGGTACAAACTGTTATCAATAAATTCAAAGAAAAAAAATAATGATAATTTGTTAAATTTCTCCAGAAGCAAGTCAAGATTTAGATGAAATTTTTGATTATTTTGCCTATCATAATGTAGGTGTTGGTGAAAGATTTGTTATTGCTTTTGAAAACAAATGCGAAAAATTATTACAATTTCCAAATATGGCAAAGAGTTATCAAGATATTGAACCTTCATTAAGAGGTATTCCTCTTCATAATTATATTATTCTCTATTGTTTAATAGATAATGGTGTTGAGATTGTGAGAGTAGTTAGTGGATATCGTAATTTAGAATATCTTTTTGAACAATAATTAACTATATATTCAATAAGTAGGATTTTATGACTGATAGCCGTTGCTGATTTTAGGTATGAAATTCTGTTAAAATTTTACTTTTGAATTATCAAAAAAATTGGGTCACGCAACCCCGCCTTGATCGGCAAAATATTTTTGGAGTGGGGCGTAAATCCCTGTTACAAAAACATACGTCGCCAATCCGACGGCTCCCCTATCTGTACGGGCGAAAAGCCATTCGCCCCTACTCACTTCTGACTTCTACTATAATTCCTTAGCCTCAGATTAAGCTTTCTTGCTTTCTTCCTTCATTTATGAAAATTGCCATTATTGCCTCTGGATTTTTACCCGTATTAGATGGAGTAACCGTTAGTGGTTATTACCGAGTCCAAAAACTCAGTCAATTCGGACATCAAGTATTATTATTTTGTCCTGACTATAGTCCCCTAGCTCATTTATATCCAAATTGGAAAGATTACACAGGTAATATTTTCCCTGGAGTTCAAGTCATTAATTTACCTAGTACACCATTTCTAGATTTTGAAAGAAACGTAGGATTTAACACTTACCAAATAGTCCGCCGAGAATTAGAAAAATTTCAGCCAGAAATTATTCATGTAGATGAACCAGAAAGATTATTTTTTGCTTTTTTTCGTTTAGCTGGTATCGAATTTGCTCGACAAAATAATATTCCCTGCGTCTGTACTTTCAGAACTAACTTTCTCGAATATTTTGAAGATTTTTTGCCTTTACCAAAAGGCATTAATCTGATGTTGCAATTAATCTTTAAAAAAAGTTTTGTCTCAATTTATAACCNATTATTCATGTAGATGAACCAGAAAGATTATTTTTTGCTTTTTTTCGTTTAGCTGGTATCGAATTTGCTCGACAAAATAATATTCCCTGCGTCTGTACTTTCAGAACTAACTTTCTCGAATATTTTGAAGATTTTTTGCCTTTACCAAAAGGCATTAATCTGATGTTGCAATTAATCTTTAAAAAAAGTTTTGTCTCAATTTATAACCAATACGATTTGACTTTAGTTTCTAGTAGTATTACCTATCAAAAAATTGTCAGTATGGAAATTAAAAATGCTATGTATGTCAACTTTCATGGTTTTGATATAGAGAAATTTGAGTCAGCCACAATAACAACTAATTTCTGGGAATCAAATTATCAAATTCCTAATTTAGATAACAAAGTAAAAATAGTATTTTTAGGAAGACTAACCGAAGATAAAGGTTGGAAATTTACCTTAGATGCTTTTGTCAGACTTCAACAATTAGTAAATATAGAAAATATTTCCATAATAATTGTTGGAGATGGTCCGATGCGCGATGAAATATCAAATAGATTAGCTCAAGCGACAAATCTTGTTTATTTATTAGGTAGAGTACCTCCTGAAAATGTACCTAATATTTTGAAAAATAGTGATTTTCATGTCACAGCTTCAGAAAAGGAAACTAGAGGTTTAACTGTATTAGAAGCATTTGCTGCAGGTATTCCAGTAGTTGCTCCTCAAGCTGGAGGAGTCACAGAAAATATTGAAGATGGTAAGAATGGTTTATTATTTACTCCAGGAAATCAAGAAAGTTTTTGTGAGAAATTGAAGCTCTTAATTGAAGATAGTAATTTACGGATAAAAATGGGTATTAATGCTAAAGAATCTGTTGCTAAATACAGTTGGGATAATGCAGTAGCTAACTTAGTGAAAATTTGGCAAGAACAAATTCTGCTCAAATCTTAGGATTAGACTTCTCCAATAACAAAAAATCAAATCAATTATCTTACAGAAATCATCAACTATTTTTATCTACTCCCTACTCCCTACTCCCTATTTCCTGCTTTAGCTAACTTAGTGAAAATTTGCCCAGAACAAATTCTGTTCAAATCTTAGTATTAGATATCTCCAATAATAAAAAATCAAATCAATTATCCCACAAAAATCATCAAATATTTTTCCCGAATCCCGACTTCCTACTCCCTCCTGGAGCTAACTTAGTGAAAATTTGCCCAGAACAAATTCTGTTCAAATTTTAGTATTAGATATCTCCAATAATAAAAAATCAAATCAA
>NZ_LGSU01000027.1 GCF_002260545.1 Hydrocoleum sp. CS-953
AATTAATGGTTGAGATAAATCATCTTTTAATCTTGCTAATCTTTGTAAGAGTATCTGAGTATTTTTTTGCTGTTTTTGTGAGATTAAGTAATCAATAAAATCTGCTAATTTTGGAGATATATTAGAAAGTTGGCTTCGCCAGTTTAATGTANGAAGGCATAAAAACATTCCGAAAATGCTAATCTTTGTAAGAGTATCTGAGTATTTTTTTGCTGTTTTTGTGAGATTAAGTAATCAATAAAATCTGCTAATTTTGGAGATATATTAGAAAGTTGGCTTCGCCAGTTTAATGTATTAGTATCAGAATTTAAGAATGTAGATAGGAGCTGACCAGTCAATAAGTAAATAAAGGTATATCCTAGTGCAAGAAAATCTGATTCTGCTGACTGTAATTCTAGAGAAAAATTAGTTAATGTTAATTGCCCATTGGGGCGAAGAATAATATTACTTGGTTGAATATTTTGATAGAAAAATTGTTTTTTATGTAATAAGTCTAAGATTTCTATGAGTTGAGTCAACCATTCGAGAGCTAATTCTTGACTCAGAGGTGAATTGTTTTTTCCTAACCAAGTATGTAGGTTTTCTCCAGGAATTTTTTCTATCCCTAAACAGTGTAATTTTTGATTACTATTTCTCGGCAAAAATGTAAAATATCCACCAGGTTTTACTTGAGGAACTCCAGGATGATTAAGTTCTGCTAATACCTTCGCTTGTTGTTGAAATTGAGAAATGTATTCAGTACGATCTATATGTAATACTTTTACTTCTAAAAGTTCAGTGTTTTTTTCTCCTTTTACTTCTACTTCATAGATAGCTACCCCATGATTATCGCTAAGTTTTTTGACAACTTGATATTGCTCTTCTATTAATAATTTTGAGCCACAAGCTGTACAATATAAAGGGTTATTATGATTTTCTGGATGAGAGCAATTAGGATTAATACAATGGCTCATAACCACTACCAATTCTTTTTTCTGATTATAGCTAAGTAGTCGTGCTTTTAGGAATTTCCTAGTTTAAAGAGGAAATGGGGAATAGGGAATAGGTATGGAGGGAGAAATAATTGATAATTTATAGATAAGATTGGAGATATATAAGAAATGTGTAATTAATTTTGTATAAGCACTTAATTACAGCACGAGACAGAGTTCATAAAACTGGGTGGATTTTTTTACTATGCAACTATTTTTATTACAAAAAAATCTTTTCTCTCTCATTCCATGCTAACTATGCTCCTTACCCTTTATAATTAATAATTATGAATTAGTGGTGCTAAACTTAACTAACTATAATAC
>NZ_LGSU01000270.1 GCF_002260545.1 Hydrocoleum sp. CS-953
TGCGTATATCGCAATAGTGTTGAATAATTTTTTAGTTTTCCATTCACAATAAAGAAAATTCTGTTGTGAAAGTTGACTTCTCAAACCAGTCTCAGGAAATTTATTGCAGTAGAGAAAAGTGGCAGTATATTTTCTATAAGATGTTTAATTATGACTATTGCATAAGTCAGAATGCTGATGATAGTATCTTGATTAAGAACGCAAAGTAGAAAGCAAAAAGATGAGAAGAGATTTGGGAAAAATACGTTTTGATAACCAGATTTGGTATAACCTCTAATTTAAAACTTTCCAACAATAAAAGTTTCATTCATAATTTCCAAATCTACCTAATTAAAACCGTGAATTTTTTTATAAAAAATCTCAAATTTACAATAGTTACGCCAAGACAATATATATAGTAAATTAAAACTATAAATCATTAAATAAGTAGTGTTTTAAACTCATGGATTGGGTGATTATTGTTATAAATAGGAATTTTAAAATTATTTTCCCACTCTTCCCTTTTTCCCAAGAGATTTTCTGGCAAATCAAATAGGAAAACTACATATGAAAGAAATTAAAGAAGTTGCTACTCTGCTAGAACAAAAAAATTATAAACAGGCAGCTAAACTACTAAAAAAATTACAAAAAGAAGATCCTCAAAATTTGTGGGTGCAACTATATATTGGGCGGTGGTATGAAGAGATAGATAAATTAGAATCAGCAGAAAAATTTTATAGAAAATTGCTCAAAGATGCAACAAACCCACAAGTAGTTATACAAGCGCGTCAAGGTTTAAAAAGAATAGAAAATATAGAAAAAAATCGCCAAAAAGAAGCGATCGCTGTGGCAAAATCTAATCCTGAAAATATAGAACCAGGATTACTTATTCTTGAACCAGTTAGCAAAGAAAATAAACAGGAAGCAGTTAAAAATCTGGCAAGAATTATGAAAATTGACCCCTACTCTGCCAGAATGCAGTTACAAAATAGAGGTTGGCGAATTTATCGAGTTGGAGCAATTGGAGAATTAAAAGTTTATGGTGAAGAAATGCTCAAAGCAGGTATTCCTGTATTTTGGGCAAAAATATCAGATATTGAAAAGATAAATATTTTCAGAGTGCAATATTTTCAATCTATTTCTCCCCAGGCAAATATTGTTTGTTTGAATGAGCAAGATAAAATGGGAAGTTTAAATTTTGATTGGTCAGAAGTAGTAGCAAAAGTTGAAGGATTATTACCTATTTTTATGGATGCCATGGATTACGATCCTAGGCGACGTTCCCAAAAAATTCGTCATAAGAAAATGACTCAAGATTATGCAAATATATTAGATTTACATCTTTCTAGTCGCCGTAGCATTATCAGATTTTGTGACCAAAATTATCAATATCAAAAAGGGATTACTCCTAAGATTCAGACTCAAGAGCAATCCCTATTAAAAGCACAAACTACTAATAGAAGTAAATGGAATGACTTAGTAAATATGATTGACCAAAAATTAGGTAAAGTGCAAACTTGGTCTAATTTTACTGCCTTTGGAGAAGTGACAAGTCGAGATTATACCCAACTATTAAGTCGTCTCAAATCTCACATTGATATATCCCGTAAAATCGAAACAATGTGGGACCCAGCTTTTCAGTTATATAGTAGTTTAGTATTCTTGACATACTCCCGACGTTCCGCTTAGGTGACAACGCGGGATTCTTCAGTCAGGGAAAAACTGACCGCAGTTTTGACAGAGGTGATGTCCTCCCCCTGTGTTAACGTTAGATAATAATAAAATACTTCCTGCTTGTCAAGGGGAGCAGAACGTTTTATTTGTGGAGGTATCCGACTGTTGACCCTGGTTTTCCTTATAGGACCTTTTCAAGAGAGTGCAAGACTTGTCGCTAGGCAATTAAAAGATAATTTCTTAACCCCTTGATTATTGATACTATCTTGGTAAATTCATGCTCTTAGCAATACTACGGAACATACTCATATTAGCACCAGGACGACGACGTTTAGCAGTAGGTTTCGGCATTAAAAAGTTAGGAGCAAATAATACTACCTCTTTTGGTTCCTGGGGAGTTGTAAAATTTGTTATGGCAGGTTGTGGTGCTGGTACTTGAGGAACGGTAGATTGTTGTTTTTCAACTTTTTCAGCTTTTTTAGCAGCTTGAGCTTCTTTTTTTGCTTCTGTAGCGGCAACTTTTTCAGCTTTTTTAGCAGCAGAAAGTTTAGCTTTTGCCTCTTTTGGAGTTTCAGAACTAGCTGGTTTAGTTTCTGTTGTTGTAGATTCTGGTACTGTTACAGTAGCTTGAGTTGATTCTTGCTTAGGCGCACTGTCTTCTTTAGGAGCATCAAATTCTAATAGATACTCTGATTTTTTTCCAAAAGGAAAAATACCGAAAATTCCCGCAAATATTCCTCCGATAAAAGCTAACATGATTTTTATCTCCTAAAATGATTTTTTTTGTAGTATTGCTTACAGATTAATACTGTACGCTCAGGTTATGACATTGCGCAACTTTTATTCATATTTCTTTATAAAACTTTACATTAAGTACAATGACGTAGACTGTAAATGTAATTAGGGTTTGCTGAAAAAGTCTTTTTTAAGGAGTAGGGGAG
>NZ_LGSU01000271.1 GCF_002260545.1 Hydrocoleum sp. CS-953
AGGATATAAGCAGGTAAACAAAATAAATTACAAATTGAGCAAAGCTGAAATCCTTACTATCTAAACATCACTTGTGTGTAAGCATTCAGCAATCAGCTTTTTTTGTTAAAGCATTAAACAGATTTACTATGGATATTTAAAGTTTTCATATCTGCTTTAAACCTTACTTAAGCAAGAATTTAAGTGTTTCAATATTCCCATCTAACTTCCTACATATCTGAAGCTAATGGCTAATAGCTGACGGCTGTTTGCGCAGCATTCCGAAGGAAATGCTTACACTTGTATAAATAATTCTGTATAGGTGCTTAATACTACTTTGAAAAAAGAATTCTACAAAAAGGTGTATCTTGCTCAGAGAACCTTAAAAAGAGTTGCTAGAATTTATTTCAGATACTATCTCGATCATTTTTCCCTTTTTTTTCAATATTTACTCCTTCTTTCCTAAATAACTAAAGCCTTCTTCCTTCTTCTGTCTAACCTACAGACATTGTATTCAACATCCCTACCATTTTCCACAAACATCCATCAAAATAGTCTAAACCTCTTGCAAAAGTTTTAATTACATCAATTCAAGAATATAATCAACAATTTTGTTCCCCCCTATTCCCTATTCCCTATTCCCTATTCCCTATTCCCTATTTTATTAAACTTATTCATCTCTGCAATAGCTATTTCTATTCCGGTTTTTAACTGTGAGTTTAAAGTTGCTTCCTGAGACAAATCAATAAGTCTTTGATATGCCTTTTCTGAATCTAATTCTTTCATAGCTGCTATAGCATGAAGTCTGACACTATTATCCTCATCTTCTAATAATTGAATCAGATAATCCAAAGCATCAATATTACCTAAATAACCCAGAGCCAAAGCTAGAGATTTTTTCACATAAACACTTTCTAAACTAGAATTACCACTAACAATAAACTCAATCAAAATATCTGTTGCTTGCGCCTTTAATTCCGGTTTCTCCAACTTACCCAATGCCACGACAATTTCATTCACAAATTGTGCCTGAACATTGTCTTCAACCAAGAAATTATATCCCAGTAAATTTTGCAAATATTCCAACGATACCTTAGTTTCCATCCAACCTAAACCACGCACTGCATCTATCTTTAAAAAAATTGGCATCGTCGCAGTTTTTAACAGTTCAAATAAAGCCGTCGCCGCTGAATTAGTACCAATTTTTCCCAGAGCGATCGTTGCTTGTTGAGAAACTTCAAAATTTATATCCCATAATAAAGGCTGTAGCAACTTCACCAAACCTAATTCTTTCTGTAAATTAACATAACCAGCTAAACCAATTACCGCTGCTTTTCTCACTTTTGCCACTGTATCTTTTAAAGCAGAAATTAACACAATAGGAATCCGTGAATCAGAATAATTCGTCAAAGCAGAAATCGCTGCAATTCTCACTTCATCTTTTTCATCTTTAACCACAGTTAACAATGCTGGAATTATCCTAATACAGTTAATTTTAGCTAAAGCTTTCGTTGCCAATAATCTTGAGTCTGGTTTTGCCAATAAATCTGTTAATAACTCAATTCCAGACTCCCCAAAATTTGCTAAAGTCTCCGCTGCTATTTCCTGTAAATCTTCCGCCTCTGAACTAACAATTATATTTCCCATAACTTCTAGGACTTCTTCACTGTTAAACTCTGCCAATATCCTAGTCACAAACCAACGCTCCTCTAGGTCTATTTCCCAATCTTTAAGAATTTCAATTAATGGAGAAATAGCTGGTTTGCCAATTTGCTTAAACAGTTTATCAATATCCCATTTTTCTTGAAAATCTCCATTTTCCAGAACTTCTATTGCTAAGTTAATTACCTCATCTAGAACAGCATTGTCATTGGGAAATTTTGAAGTAGTTTTATTTGGTTTACTCTCTGAGATAAATTGTTGTAAGCAATGATTAACTAAAGACCAATTTAGTTGTTGAGCTGCAATTTTTGCTTGTTCAAGAAGATTTGACATAATGAAGAAGGAAGAAGGAAGAAGGAAGAAGGAAGAAGGAAGAAGGAAGAAGGAAGAAGGAAGAAGGAAGAAGGAAATCTAGTAGTGAACTGACACAGCTAAAATGGTACATTATTCATCTCCATCTCGCATATGCTTCAGGAAATGAATTTATTATTGCTCTATAGATAGGTAATAGTCGGAAAATTCTCACTATCCACCTCCTCTCCTAGGAGCTTGAGAAAATGAAACTATTATTTCTCTATACGCAATAGAAGAGAAATTCCACTACTCACCTCCATCTCGTAGGTGCTTCAGAAAATGAAACTATTATTGCTTCATACGCAATAGAAGAGAAATTCCACTACTCACCTCCATCTTGTAGGCGCTTCAGAAAATGAAATTACTATTGCTCTATACGCAATAGAAGAGAAATTTCACTACTCACCTCCATCTCGTAGGCGCTTCAGAAAATGAAACTACTATTGCTCTATACGCAATAGAAGAGAAATTTCACTACTCACCTCCATCTCATAGGCGCTTCAGAAAATGAAACTACTATTGCTCTATACGCAATAGAAGAGAAATTCTCACTACTCACCTCCATCTCGTAGGCGCTTCAGAAAATGAAATTACTATTG
>NZ_LGSU01000272.1 GCF_002260545.1 Hydrocoleum sp. CS-953
AGGTATAAAGCCTTCTATTTCAAGAGAAAAAAGAAAAAAAATCCTTTTATTCAATCCTCTTATTTATTTATTTATAAGAAGAGGTAATTATCAATTATCCATTAATGAATTACTTCCTATTCCACTTATTGAGAGGATAACATTCTCTCTACCTCTGCAATAGCAGCCTCATGTTCCGCAGCAGTACGACTAAAAATATGAGTACCATCATAGCGAGCCATAAAATACAAATATTCTGTATCTTCTGGATTAAGAGTTGCTTCTAAACTTGCCTTACCTGGACTAGCAATAGCAGTTGGTGGTAAGCCAGTATTCAGATAAGTATTATAAGGAGAAGGAGTTTCAACCTGACGATAAGTAAGAGGTTTTTCTTTCGTTTGACGAATACCAAGGCCATATTCTACCGTTGGATCTGCTGCTAACCTCATACCCTTTTCCAAACGATTATTAAATACACCTGAAATTACACCACGTTCTTCTGCAACTACAGATTCCTTTTCTACAATACTTGCCAGAGTTACCCACTCATGGAGACTTAATTTTTCTGTATTATTAGGATTTTTCTGATATACTGGTAGAGCTATTCGCTCAAACTGTCCTAGCATTTGATTAATAATAGCTTCTGGAGTAGTATTCTCCGTCACTATTTTATAAGTATCTGGAAATAGATAACCCTCTAAATGAGGTATATTACTTGGCAACCATGGAAACTTAGTGTATGGAATATTTTTTGTAGCAGCAATAAAATCAGCAGCAGGAAAAAAACCTTCAGCTTCCAAATATTCAGCCATTTGTTTAATTGACCATCCTTCACGAATGACATAGCTGAGTTTAACAACATCTCCCTCTAAGATTTTATCTGCAATGGCGCTAAGTGGTTCGGTGGGAGATAAATTATAAGTTCCAGCTTTAAACTCCAGATCGGGATTTTGTAAACTTAACCATTTAACCCATAAATTCCAAGCTGTTGCGGAGCGAATTATACCAGCAGATTCTAAATCTTCGCCTATTTGTTGACCATAAGTGCCCACAGGAATTTTTATGGTAACAGCATCTACTTCTGGAGATTGAGTAGATGATGTGGCTGAAACTAGGGGGCCACTCGCCCAACTCCACCAAGTCCACCCTTGCCAAGCAAAAATACCACAGCTTACAGGCAAGATGGCCAAGTAAAACAGGGCACGATTGGAAATTAGTTTAATACTTTTTTTCATTTGATTCGTTAATACTAATACTTTGCAAAAAAATTGCTCTGATTTTTAAGTTTGTAGTAAAAATGATGACTTGAACTATTCTAGAGTATTGTTAAGTTCTAATCTTCAGCTAAATGACTAGAAAATAAGGTCTCAAACCTCTCTTTACCAGGGAATAAAAAAAAGAATGGTGGTGCATAGTAATGGTATTGGAAGTGTGAGAAGTATAGGAAGTATGGGGGGGTGTGAGAAGTTTGGAAAGTGTGGCAAAGTATGGGAAAAAAATATAGATTATCACCATTACTATACAGGATGACCAAAACAAGAAAATTAAGTATTTCAAGTCTCCCTATTACAGGAGGTACTTACTGATAACTGTTTTGCTACCCCACAACTCAATTAACACTACACAAGATGAAAAGCATTTGCGCAGAATTACCTAGGAAAGCTAATTTGCAACAGACAGCTCCAAGCTAGGAGGCTAAAAGTTAACTGATCGTTGAAGCGATAAGCGATCCAAATTTGCTAAAAGCTGCAAATGGTTTATTCCATATCATCGAAAAGTCGATCTTCTAGCATTGCTTGAACCATTGGTTGAATTTGCTTAAACTCTTCTTCTGAAAGTAATTCTAATTTTCCATTATCACTTNAGCGATAAGCGATCCAAATTTGCTAAAAGCTGCAAATGGTTTATTCCATATCATCGAAAAGTCGATCTTCTAGCATTGCTTGAACCATTGGTTGAATTTGCTTAAACTCTTCTTCTGAAAGTAATTCTAATTTTCCATTATCACTTTTACGAGCTGGAATCAAAAATGGATCTAACGGCGTATATATAGCGTATTTCTGGTCTTGATACAAAAAAGTTGCCAGTTCTTCGTAATATTCACTTGCTTCATCATTTTCATCCACTTCATCTAGTTCATCTTCGTCCCATTCTGGTAACTCCCCAGTCACAGTTAATGTTATAGCCGTTCTTTGCAAGATTAGGTTTTGTTCTTCGAGGACAACTTTGGCCGTATCAAAAATTTGGTCAATTTCTGATTCGTCGTCTACAGGGATACTTGCTTGTTCTAGATCTTCTGACCCCCAAGTAAATATTTCTACAGGTAGGTCTAATGGTAGTAACATTACATACTCTTTCTCGTTTAACTCTAGAGAATACTCTATGGTACAATGTAGCGATCGCTCTGCCTCATCAGTTAAGGTAATATAGGTTTCTTGAGATTGTCCATTCTCTTGTGATTCTGGGGATGAAAACATTTTGGGTATTAGGTGATTATTTGTTCATCTAAAAAAAAATTGGTAGTTTGGAACCCCTTTTGCTTGATTAAGGGTCTGAAAAATACCTGGTTATAGTTTGTGTGTATTTCAACACTCAAGACTTTTGCCGAATTATACTTTCCATATC
>NZ_LGSU01000273.1 GCF_002260545.1 Hydrocoleum sp. CS-953
AAACTTAAATGTATTATCTAGACAAGGAAAATCTTTAGCAACAATCATCGGAGCTAGTGGCAGTTTTTTAATAGGAATTCTACTCCCCCTAGAAATATGGGCGAACCAAGAAGTAACCATAAAAGCAAGCACAGCAGTAAATACAAATAGAATTAATCAACCAGCAAATAACAAAGAAAACCAATTAGAAGTAATTAAAATTAGTTCTGTCCTTGCCAACAACATTAATACAACTCGACAGAAACTAAGGGAATTAGAACTAAAAACTTTTAACTTTAGTGTACCAAAAAGATTTCAAGGAAAAACTGTTAAAAATATTACTCTTAACAACGAACAAAAAGTTATTGCCTTAACTTTTGATGATGGTCCGTGGAACAAAACTACAGAACAAATATTAGATATCCTGAAAAAACATAACATTAGAGCAACTTTTTTTGTGGTTGGCCAACATTTAAACACACGTCAAGAAATAGGCAAAAAAATTGTAGAAGGAGGTCACGTTATTGCCAATCACACATGGAACCATCCTACTCCAAAGAGTAAAATGAATCCAGACCGCATCAAAAGTGAAATTGGCCGTACAGCAGATCTTATATATAGAACAACAGGTAGGACTACTAACCTATTTCGGCCTCCTGGTGGTGTCCTAGAGAATGGTTTAGCGGACTATGCAAAAGAACGGAAACAGACAGTAGTCTTATGGTCTGCTGATTCTGTTGACTGGTACTATAGATCGGCTAAAGAAATTACCAAAAAAGTTTTGAATAGATCCAGCAACGGTGGAATTGTATTGCTACATGATGGTGGTGGCCCAAGAGGTCATGTTGTTGAAGCTTTACCCAATATTATTGCTGGTTTGAAAAAGCAAGGTTATGAATTTGTGACAATACCAGAACTTCTAACAATTAAAGATAGAGAACTACATCAGCAAGAGTTAGCAAAACAACAAAGTAAAAATTCATTAATTGATAATTGATAATTACCTCTTCCTTTTAGGGAGAGGATTGAATCAAAGGAAAATAAATTCATTTTTTCTCCTTGAAAAGAGAGGCTTTAAACCTTAATTATTCGGTCAAAAAGAATAATTAAAAAATGTGTAGATTTTAGGTAGAGATTCAATCCCAAGGAATTGTGGAAAGAAGTAGAAATCTGTTCAATAATGGATAATTATCTCTCCATCAAAGGAAGAGGATTGAATCAAAAGAAAATAAATTCATTTTTTCTCCTTGAAAAGAGAGGCTTTAAACCTTAATTATTCGTTGAAAAAGAATATACTTTTTGCTTTTAGAAGCAACAAGCAACAGGAATATATATTTTTAAGCAAAAGGTATAAANATTCATTTTTTCTCCTTGAAAAGAGAGGCTTTAAACCTTAATTATTCGTTGAAAAAGAATATACTTTTTGCTTTTAGAAGCAACAAGCAACAGGAATATATATTTTTAAGCAAAAGGTATAAAAAAGAATTTTTTTGGGGGTGAATTTTCCTGGAATAAGCTAGTTTTTTGCCATGACTTAAGTCCTGTTATTTATTTTCTGAAGATTTCTAGTTTCAACGAACAGAGTGAATTGTGTAATAATTTGGAAACTAAACCTCTACCCTACTACTAACTACTGACTCTTATAATAATTAAATTATCCCAACTTGATAAATAGGACTTAATCTCTTTGCCCAAAATTGTCAATGAACTAACTGGTGTACCTCGTACCCTACTTTTACCACTCAGGGGACGAGCTGAAGCACAAGCTCATCCTTATCCCCTATTTCAAGATCCACTATCTGTTGAGTGGTTAAAACTCGTGGGTTGGGATACAGAACTAGACCCACTTTACGGTAAAGCTGGTGAAGCTTCTACTATTGTGGCTGCTATCCGAACTTATCACCATGACCAAATAGCATCTTCTCATATTGCTAACCATTCCCATCCTGTTGTTGTGGAATTAGGAGCTGGATTATCTAGTCGTTTTCATCGAGTAGGACAAAATACTTATCGTTGGTTAGAGCTGGACTTACCTGTAGTAACGAAATTACGCTCTAAGTTAGATACAGAGACACAGCAACACCAATTTATTAGTGCATCAGTCATGGATTTTGACTGGATGGATACTTTGCCCAAAGTATCACCAGAAAATATCTTATTTATTGCAGAAGGCTTACTAATGTACTTGGATATCAACGAAGTCCAAAAGCTCATATCTGTAATGCGCTCTCGTTTCCCAGGAGCTACATTAGATATGGAGGTTATAGGAAATTCTGCTAAACAACTATATACAATATTCGATCAAATTGGAGCGCCCCTCAAGTGGTTCATTAATGATGAAGAAGACTTAACAGCTATGGGATTACAAGTAGTTAATTCTTGGTCTATGTATCAGTTATACCAAGAACGTTGGCCTTGGTACTGGAAATCCCTTCTGAAGTTTTTAACCCAATTTCCCTACTTTCGTAATAGTTATCTGATTGTAGAAACTAAGCTTTAGAATTTAAAATTTAGAATTTAGAATTTAGAATTTAGAATTATTAAATTTTGTATTTCAATTATCAATTCAGAATGCTCATTTCTGAATTTCTATATAACTTTCAACTCAAACAATATGGCTTCTATAGCT
>NZ_LGSU01000274.1 GCF_002260545.1 Hydrocoleum sp. CS-953
CTAAAAACTAAGACGTTATAGTTTTAGCATATATTAACCTATTTTACATAATAACAGATATTTACTCAAAATGAACTTATACTTAGGACTTGATTTNCTCAGTCAAATAAATTGCCTCATGTTTGGCAAAAAGCTTTATTTCATCTCCTGAACAATATTCCCCAGGAAATACGAAGGGAGATTCGAGCGATCGCTATTGATGGTACTTCGGCAACTGTACTATTGTGCAATAGTTATGGTAAACCTCTGAGTGAAGCGTTCCTGTTACAATGACAGAGTTAGATGTAGGTTGGGTTGAGGCAACGAAACCCAACACTATATTGATTTGTTGGGTTTGACTCCGTTCTACCCAACAAAGCTAAAAACTATAACGTTATAGTTTTAGCATATATTAACCTATTTTACATAATAACAGATATTTACTCAAAATGAACTTATACTTAGGACTTGATTTTGGNTAACGTTATAGTTTTAGCATATATTAACCTATTTTACATAATAACAGATATTTACTCAAAATGAACTTATACTTAGGACTTGATTTTGGTACTTCGGGAGCGCGTGCTGTGGTTATTGACTCTAACCTTCAAGTTAAAGCACAAACACAGTACGCTTGGGAAAATGCTCAGTCAAATAAATTGCCTCATGTTTGGCAAAAAGCTTTATTTCATCTCCTGAACAATATTTCCCAGGAAATACGAAGGGAGATTCGAGCGATCGCTATTGATGGTACTTCGGCAACTGTACTATTGTGCAATAGTTATGGTAAACCTGTGACTGAAGCACTTCTTTACAATGACAGTAGGGGAGTGGCAATGATGGATAAGTTGAAAAGTATNGAAATACGAAGGGAGATTCGAGCGATCGCTATTGATGGTACTTCGGCAACTGTACTATTGTGCAATAGTTATGGTAAACCTGTGACTGAAGCACTTCTTTACAATGACAGTAGGGGAGTGGCAATGATGGATAAGTTGAAAAGTATTGCTCCAGATAATCATCCTGTTATTAGTGCGACTTCTAGTTTCGCAAAATTGTTATGGTTGCTTGAAAATATTTCTCTGTCAAACCAAACTTATTATTTTTTGCATCAAGCAGACTGGTTAGGATTTTTGCTTCATGGAAAACTGGGAGTAAGTGACTATAATAATGTTTTGAAACTGGGTTATGATGTGGGCGACTTATCTTATCGAGACTGGTTGACTAATTTTGTTAATTCTGAAGTTGGCAAAAGTATCCAGTTACCAGAAGTAGTTACCCCAGGTGCGACTGTCGGAAATGTGACAACAGAAGTTGTAAATAATTTTGGTTTGTCTCCTGAATGTGTTGTTTGTGGCGGTACAACAGATAGTATTGCTGCTTTTATTGCTAGTGGTGCTAATACTCCGGGAGAAGCAGTAACTTCTTTGGGTTCGACGCTAGTGTTAAAACTTTTGAGTCGTACTAGAGTTGATGATGCTAAATATGGTATTTATAGTCATCGTCTCGGAGATTTGTGGTTAGTCGGTGGTGCTTCTAATACTGGGGGTGCTGTTTTACGACATTTTTTTACTGATAATGAGTTGGAAAGTTTGAGTAAACAAATAGATCCTAATATTAAAAGTGGGTTAGATTATTATCCTTTGTTGGAAAAAGGCGATCGCTTTCCTATTAATGACCCGGAATTACTACCAAGATTAACCCCTAGACCAGAAAATCCTGTAGTTTTTCTTCATGGTTTACTTGAAAGTATTGCTAGAATTGAATTACGAGGCTATGAACTGTTGCAAGCATTAAGCGCAGCTACCCNTCGCTTTCCTATTAATGACCCGGAATTACTACCAAGATTAACCCCTAGACCAGAAAATCCTGTAGTTTTTCTTCATGGTTTACTTGAAAGTATTGCTAGAATTGAATTACGAGGCTATGAACTGTTGCAAGCATTAAGCGCAGCTACCCTCACCAAGGTCTATACTGCTGGAGGTGGTGCTAAAAATCCTACTTTTACAGAAATTCGGGGACGGTATTTAGGAGTACCCACGATGAAAGCTGTTTATACAGATGCAGCTTATGGTAGTGCTATTTTGGCAAAACGAGGGAATAGGGAGTAGGGAGTAGGGAGTAGGGAAGAAGAATTAATTGATAATTTAGAAATAGGGAATAGGAAATAGAAAACAAAAATTTGTAGTAATAATCTAGACATAGTTTACAGAATTTTGCGCTTTCCATATTAAGGGTGGGTTAACCAATTCTATTTTGGCATTTTTGAATGCTAGATTAAGACGACCATCCAAATCACGTCGTTCAAATTGACTAGGTTCGCATTCTCCTTTTAAAACCAGGTCTCCATCCCAACTATATACTTCCACAAATCTCAAAGTAGGTTCTCGGTATTCAGCTACTATCCACCAACCACTTCTGCCTGTTTTAAGAAGTTCCAATAAATTGTCGCGAGTTCTCACTCTAATAGTTGTACCTTGATTCATGGGATTAATAGACAAGTAAATTTTGAGGAAAATTTTATTTTTTTCGGATAAATTTTAATAATTAATAGGTTTTACCACACCATTTTCATCTGGCTTTTGACCGCTATGCTTGACAAATTCAGGAATAAAAATTCCTGTTGCTGG
>NZ_LGSU01000275.1 GCF_002260545.1 Hydrocoleum sp. CS-953
GTATACCCCTCCACATCTCAAAAGAGGAAAATATGTCGCAAAAGATTTTATAATATCTGAAGAATAATGAGAACCGTCATCAATTATAATATCAAAGCTTTTAGATAACTCAACAAGATTACTTTTAATCCTATCCCTCGTAGCATCACCCACAAAGACATGAATCCTTGGATCTTCATAACTCAAATTTGCACACTTAGGGTTAATATCGCAGCCTACAATTAATTTGGCATTAGAAAAATATTTAGCCCATATTTCTAGGGAACCACCATTTTGAACACCTATTTCCAACAATCTGACTTTCTGATTTCTGTAGCTTTTTAGGATTCGCTCGTATACTAATAGATATGAAGACCATTTATCAGATACTTTTCCAGTATGTTGTGAATACAATTCTGGAAGTGTTTTTTTTTATCTAATATTTGACCAAACCTATGATGAGATTTGTAATAATCTGGGTTAATTTCAACAGCTTTTTGTAAATACTCAATAGCACCCTCCGAATCTCCCTGTTGTGCAAAAGCCTCTCCCAAACTATAATGCAACCAAGAAGAATTAGGATTATTTTTTAAACCTTCATAATAAAAAGCAACCGCCTCATCTAAATTCCCCTGTTTAACAAGAGCATCTCCCAAATAATAATAAATCCAAGCAAAATTAGGATTAATTTCAATAGCCTGACGATAGAGAGCGACCGCCTCATCCAACCTCCCGGCCCTCTTCAACTGATTGGCCTGCTGCAACAAGTGGCCAGCAGTTATACCCTGATTACCCATAAAAACTCACCCAAAATTCCCCTTTAATGTCAGAAGAGACCAATTATACAGGACTTACCTCAAAGATGAAACTAGACACCAGAGGAACAAAAACTTCCTCAAATAACTTTGGCCAAAGTTTCCAAAGTTGTAAGATAGCACTAGATTTCCCTCTTTCTTTCTTCCTTCTTCCTTCAAAATAAATGGACACTCAAACTATCTGGCAAGTAGATTATTATCGCCGTCCCCTCCAGGATAAACATAAACAAGGTCAACAATTATGGGAATTGTTGATTTGTACTCCCACTCGTAGCTTAGAATTTATTGCTATGTGTCCCCAGTCAGAAGTTAACGCTAATTGGCTGATGGCACAACTGCAAAAAGTGGGTCAAGACCAGGATTTACCAGATATAATTCAAGTATTTCGACCTCAGTCTTTGGGGTTAATAGAAACTGCAGCTCAAATGTTAGGGTTGAAAGTCGAACCGACTAGACGCACAACAGCTTTAAAACAATGGTTAGTAGAGAGGGTGCAACAATATCAGGATNGTCAGAAGTTAACGCTAATTGGCTGATGGCACAACTGCAAAAAGTGGGTCAAGACCAGGATTTACCAGATATAATTCAAGTATTTCGACCTCAGTCTTTGGGGTTAATAGAAACTGCAGCTCAAATGTTAGGGTTGAAAGTCGAACCGACTAGACGCACAACAGCTTTAAAACAATGGTTAGTAGAGAGGGTGCAACAATATCAGGATATGGAAACATATACTGGGGAATTTTACGACCCCTTAGTATTAGATGCTCCTCCACCTGTACCATTAGCTGAAAATTTGTGGGGCGATCGCTGGAGATTTGCTACATTACCTGCTGGTAATATTGAGGATATTATAGAACGTCCTATTCCTATTTTAGAAGCACCAGAATTTCTTTTGCCGTTAAATTTAGGATTATCTTCAACACTCCCAATACCAGGGGTAGTAATAGATGGTGGTCGTCAGTCTATGAAATTAGCGAGATGGTTAGAAACTGCGCGACCATATCTTTTAAAGTATATTCCTGGCGATCCTGATGGGTTAATTTTAGAGACAGGGTTAGTAGATCGGTGGATAGTTGCTACTTTTTCAGATCGAGAAGTGTCAGCAGCAGGTCAAATTTATGAGCAGAGAAAACAGCAGAGTCAGGGGTTACATTTTTTGTTAGTGCAACCGGATGATTCTGGAATGACTTATAGTGGATTTTGGCTTTTGCGGTAGAAATTAAGTGTGAAAATTAATTAATCAAAATTCTTCAGGACTCATATCATGTCATGTCCGGTTGAATAGTTATAATTAAAGTTCGTAGTATTGCTTGAGCAATAAGTTATAGATATTGCTCAAGCAATAAATAATACAAACAAAAACTTTTTTATCAGTGATTATCCGGACATGATATTATACCAATTCCCATGCATTAATGCTATACTTGGGTACGACTTCATTTATTAATTAATAATTACATATCAAATCTTTTTTTTGCTAGTTGTAGCTCATTTAATATTAATTATTGTTATTTTTACCTCTCCTGTACGGACGTTGCATGCAACTACCTACCCACTCCCCTGCTCTACAAAATGTAGAAATGTTTTTGAGAAATGATATTATTCCTAATTTCCCTGCTTTCTGCTCTCTACTCTCTACTCCCTTTTCCATGCTCTCAAGAAGATGTAGCAAAAATGGTTGAGATTTCGCATTACCGAATAATTAAGGTTTAAAGCCTCTCATAATCAAGGAGAAACAATGAATTTATTTTCCTTTTATTCAATCCAATCCGTTTTAGGGAGAGGTAATTATCAATTATCCATTATCAATTATCAATT
>NZ_LGSU01000276.1 GCF_002260545.1 Hydrocoleum sp. CS-953
GTAGGGGAGTAGGGGAGAAATTAAAATATATCCTCTCGATCGCCAAATATTTTATTTATACCTAATCATCCGGACATGATATTAAACAAAAATACGATTCAATGATTAATAATTAATAATTACGTCTGGTTAAAAAAAATAGGATTGGTTAAAAGCAATTTTTTTGTTTTTTTATCCTGAAAATGATATCAAATCCACTTGCTTCAAAGTAACAAGAAACCGGGTTTGTGGGAGGTCAATGGTAGGGACGTTTTGCTGCGCCACATGTTTCGGCTGTCGCCGACATGAATGCTCCGCATTCCGGAACGGAAAACGCATTTTTGCCTGTGCAACGTCCGTACAAGGACATTTGATACAAACCCAGTTTCTCTGCTTTTTTTATACCGATACTACCGGATTTGATATGAGAGGCTTTAAATCTTAAGTTTTTCAGCAAGAAACAGAAATCAGAATATAGCAATCCGCCCATAGTTTGCGGGCAATTAAAAAGTAAATAAAAAAGTTTAAACTCTCACCTGTTCCCTGTTAAGTGTTCCCTAAAAAGTAGTAATATTTTTGCGACGAATATGCGGAGGATTGCTATATATGAATTACCCAAAAGTTTACCGAATTATTAATTATTAATTGTTAATTAAATAATTGTGGTTTAAAGCCTCCCCTTTGAAGGGGAAAAAAAGAAATGATATTTCCCAATCTTTAATCCTCTCGGTTTTAACCAGAGGTAATTATCAATTATCCATTATCAATTATCAATTATTGAACATAATCTCAAATTTAACCAGTTATATTAACCATATAAAAAACAAAAACATAGGGTGCATCTCAATATTTGCAAAAATACTTTTTTCCTGTTCCCTGTTCCCTAAAAGCGATAAATTCTTGGCTTTATTCAGAATTGAGATGCACCCAAAACATAGTAGTTTAACACATTTACATCCTCGGTTTCACAGCGCAAAGGAGAAATAAATTTTGAATGGCTTTATGAATGCTATTTCTTAGGAATAAGTAACAGAAACTGATTATTTTCTTACTAATTTTTCTTAGTAAAAGTAATATCTAATTGAATAGTAAATACCTGCTCAAATGTAAGCATTCAGTTAGCTCGCATTCAACTATCAGCTCAAAGAATCAAGGAACGACTGGGGCTAGGTAATGACCAATTTCATTCATAGCTTTTAATTCTCCTTGTGAAAATAATTCCCTTCTGGTTTGATAATGAGTTAATAACAAATAGCTCATGAATGTTTCGCGGAGCGACTTGAACTTGGACTTAAAAGTTATGTAAGTCCTACTAACTCAGATAACCCAATTGACGCCTAGCTTCAAACAAACCCAAGGCAGCACTAACAGAAAGATTTAAACTACGAACCTTTGGTTGTGTCATGGGTATGTAGAGAGTCTCAGTACAGTAGTCCAAGACATCTTGTGGTAGTCCATTAGTTTCGGAACCAAACNTTTCGCGGAGCGACTTGAACTTGGACTTAAAAGTTATGTAAGTCCTACTAACTCAGATAACCCAATTGACGCCTAGCTTCAAACAAACCCAAGGCAGCACTAACAGAAAGATTTAAACTACGAACCTTTGGTTGTGTCATGGGTATGTAGAGAGTCTCAGTACAGTAGTCCAAGACATCTTGTGGTAGTCCATTAGTTTCGGAACCAAACAATAGCCAATCATTTGTTTGATATTGAAATTTTGTATAATTAATCTCCCCCCTTTTACTGAAGCCAATAAGTCTTCCACCTCGTTCTTGATGATAGCTTTGAAAATCTTCGAGGTTATGATGATAATTGAATTTTACATAAGGCCAGTAATCTAAACCAGCCCTTTTTAAGTAGCGATCGCTAATTTCAAAACCCAAAGGCCCTACTAAATGTAGTTCTGTATCGGTAGCAGCACAAGTACGAGCAACATTACCTGTATTTGGTGGAATTTGTGGATAGACTAAGACAATCTGAGGCATAAAATCAATGATATATTTTGACACCTATCAAATCATAGTGAGCTAAAAGGTTTTTTGACACCTATCAAATCATAGTGAGCTAAAAGGTTTGATGAATATTTTTACCCATATAATTTTTACTATATATATAGTTATAGTGAATTAAAAAGGGAAACCTTGTAATTTTTGTTTCTTTAAAACTACTAAAGTAAAATATTTAGGACTTACGCAAAGACAATGTATGTAGTGTTCAAAACTATAACGTTATAGTTTTTTTACTCTATATGTAGTACCTCTGCGTAAGTTCTGATATTGTATTTATGGGTTTCTCCTTTAGCATAATTACCTAATTCTTCAATAAGGAAATTATGATCGGATTAAGATCTGAATCAATTAGGATTATTTAAGCTTTTCATTATTTGCTGAAGTGATTGATTTTGGGCTTGATTTACGTTTTTTTTCCATTGACAATCGCTGTAAATGAATTACATCATGTTCTTTAGCATCGGGATTGTAAGGGCGAAAGTAAGGAAGAATGGTTTAGTTATCTTAGGAAAGAAGCTTTAAGAGAAGAAAAAACATTAAATCTGGTAGATATTTCCCCAGCTTTTCCACAAAGGATATAAACGGACATGATATTACTTAAACAAACAGATAATTTCTTCATAT
>NZ_LGSU01000277.1 GCF_002260545.1 Hydrocoleum sp. CS-953
AAGAAGGAAGAAGGAAGAAGGAAGAAGTAATAAATATTGAAGAAAAGAGGGAAAATAATAGATATAGCTGTCTATAATGAATTTTTAGCAGCTATTTTTAACTATCTCTGATAGAGATGCACTTTTTGTAGCATTCTTTTTTCATGCATGGTATTATCAATTGAAAAGGAGAGGGTTTAAACTTTTGGGGATTAATTATCAGTTATCAATTATCCATTATTCATTGGTAAATAATATTTATTTCATCAACTGAAGTAGGAGCTACTAATAACTGATAACTAAACAGACTCTATTTAGTCTCCATCCAATTTTTACCTCCATGAATATCTACTATTAAGGGTACTTTTAAATTGACGGCATTTTCCATTGTAGATTTAATTACTTGTTGCAATTCTTCCGACTCTAATGGTGGTACTTCAAATACTAATTCATCATGTACTTGTAACAATAATTTTGTCTGATAATTTTGCAATATTTCATTCAGTTTAATCATGGCTATTTTAATAATATCTGCACTTGAACCTTGAATTGGCGAATTAGCTGCTGCTCTTAAAATTTGAGCATCATTTTGACTGAGTTTTAATTGCTGTAAATTAATCTCTTCTATTTGTTTACCTTTTAGCTCGCGGAGAGTTTTAGATTCAAATTCAAAATAACGCCGACGACCTAATATTGTTTCCACATAACCTTGAGCGATCGCTTGTTTTTTCAAGTTATCTAAATAGGCAAATACTTGGGAATATTGTTGTTTATATCTTGCTAGAAATTGTTTACTTTCTTTGACTGTTATTTTGACAGACCTTGCTAATTTTTGCGCTCCCATTCCATAGATTACGCCAAAGTTTATTGTTTTACCGACTCGTCTTTCTTCTGGTGAATTTTTCTCTTTTTCAAATAATAGTTTGGCTGTGACTGTATGTACGTCTTGATTATTTTGATAAGCTTCTATTAAGACTGGTTCTTGACTCAAATGTGCTAAGATTCTTAATTCTATTTGGGAATAATCTGCTGATACTAATAACCAATCTTTTTTTGGCAGAAATGCTTGACGAATTTGCCGAGAAAATTTTGTACCTATGGGAATATTTTGTAAGTTTGGTTCGGAAGAGGATAAACGTCCTGTATCTGTTTGAGTTTGATTAAAGTTTGTATGTACTCTTTGAGTATCTGAACGAACTAATTTTGGTATGGCTTCGACATAAGTAGAAAAGAGTTTGTATAAGGTTCGATGATTTAATATTTCATCAATAATGGGATGATGTTCTGGTTCTGTTTGTAATTTTTCTAAGACTACTACATCTGTGGAGTAACCTGTTTTTATTCGGCGCGATTTTTTCTGATTTTGACTGAGTATTTCAAACAGGAGTTCGCTTAATTGAGATGGGGAGTTGAGGTTTAATAAGTCGCTGGTTTTTGCTTGATGAATTTGGTTTTCAATAGTTGCTAAGTCTTGTCTTTGTTCTTTTGATAATTTGTTTATGTATGCTTTTAGTATGGGGCTAGATATTGCTTTTTTTAATTCTTGTTGATTGGTAAATGAATTGGGGTCTATATTCTGAATTTCTGTTTTGAGATGTTCTTGTAGAGTTAGACTATCGACAGTTTGACAAGCTCTTTTTTCAATTTCACCTAAATCTTTTTGCAGTTGATTTGAGAATTTTTTGAGGTATTCAAGATCAATTCTAATTCCCTGAAGTTCCATTTCTGCTAAAACAGATTCTAAAGGTTGTTCTACATCTACTAATAATTTGTACAAAGATTTCTCAGTCGTTTGATTTTTCTGTGCATCTTTTTGCAGTTGACTTGATAATTTTTGCAGAGATGCAATGTCAATCTTAATTCCCTGAAGTTCCATTTCTGCTAAAACAGATTCTAAAGGTTTTTCTACATCTACTAATAATTTGTACAAAGATTTTTCAGCCACTTGATTTTTCTGAGCATCTTTATCTTTTTGCAGTTGACTTGATAATTTTTGCAGAGATTCAATGTCAATCTTAATTCCCTGAAATTCCATTTCTGATAAAACAGACTCTAAAGGTTTTTCTACATCCATTAATAATTTGTACAAAGATTTTTCAGTCTGTTGATTTTTCTGTGCATCTTTTTGCAGTTGACTTGATAATTTTTGCAGAGATGCAATGTCAATCTTAATTCCCTGAAGTTCCATTCCTGCTAAAACAGATTCTAAAGGTTGTTCTACATCTACATCTACTAATAATTTGTACAAAGATTTCTCTGGAGATTGATTTTTCCCGTCTTTTTGCAGTTGACTTGATAATTTTTTCAGAGACTCAATATTAATCTTAATTCCCTGATATTCCATTTCGGTTAAAACCGATTCTAAAGGTTTTTCTACATCTACTAATAAACGATATAAAGATTTCTCAGCCACTTGATTTTTCTGTGCGTCTTTTTGTAGTTGACTTGATAATTTTTGCAGAGATTCAATGTCAATCTTAATTCCTTGAGATGCCATTTCTGCTAAAACAGATTCTACAGGTTGTTCTACATCTACTAATAAACGATATAAAGATTTCTCTGGAGATTGATTTTTCTGAGCATCTTTATCTTTTTGCAGTTGAGATGATAATTTTTGCAGAGATTCAATATCA
>NZ_LGSU01000278.1 GCF_002260545.1 Hydrocoleum sp. CS-953
GGTGAGAATAATTCTATATACAATCTTATAATTATTCTCATAACCTAAAAATACTTTATATTTGAGTAACTTTTTAGATTATTTTTTATATACCAAAGATTTCACGAGGGATTTCCTATTGATTCACCACAACATAACGTGAAATTGTCAAAGCTATATTTTTTTGATTTATGGAAGATTACCAAGCAGCTTTTCTAGAATGCTATTCTGATACAGAAATATTAGATAAGTCGGGAATAAAAATTGCAGCTATGCACTTTGGAGGTGTAACTATTGAGTGTTTATTAAAAGCAATGATTTTTGCTACTTTACCAAAAAGTGCGACTAAAGAATGGAAAACAGATAACAATAATCCAGGGCATACTTTTACTAATCCAGGACATAGCTACACAGAAGCATTAAAAAGGCATAATAAACTTAAATCTAGAATTGATAAACTTCCCCAAGTACGAAAATGGTTGGATGAAATTGAGAACCCCATTGGTCAACATTTCATAGATATACGTTATTCTAGTATTGAAGTTAATAATGAAAATTATAAAAGCTGGTTCAACACATATCAAAAGCTTAGAAAATGGCTACAAAAACAAGCCACTACAATCTAAGGAGTTGAAAATGCAAGAAAACTGGCAAGTATCACTAAAGCAGAATATCAAAGACAAATATGTTAAAAACTCTAAAGAGACTAAAGAGTGGGTTGATGTAAATATTTCCACATCAGGTTTGCTTAATTTAACTTTAGTTAGTAATAGCTTTTTTGGTGTATCTATCCCTTAGCGAAAAGAAGAAATTTCCAACTTATTAAAGTCTCAAGTACCTCATTTATCTCCTGGGTTTCTTTCTTTATATACACCTCAAGAAGCTGAATCATTAAATATTTCACCTCCACAAATTCCCGATCAATTTTCATTAGTAACTTGGCAAGATTTAGCTATCCAAGCAGCCAACCCACAAAATCAACTTCAACTAACCCAAAAAGAACCTAGTATACCCAGAACAGTAACATTTTATTCTTTTAAAGGAGGAGTAGGAAGGACTACTGCATTAACTCATGTTGCTTCTATTTTAGCAATGCGAGGTCGTAAAGTTGTAGCTGTAGATTTAGATTTAGAAGCACCTGGTTTAAGTACAGCATTTAACCTTAAGTTACAGCCAAAATATGGAATTGTTGATTATTTTTATGAACGTTCTTATTTACCAGAAGAAGTAGACCCCAATATTTTAATTACAGACATATTTAGTGAAGTTAAAATACCTAACGCCACAGGTAGAGTATTTGTTGTTCCTGCTGGAAATCTTAGTCTTGATTATGTGTCTAAAGTTGACGATCTTCATGCCACAACTGTTATAGATGGAGACAAAAATATTTGGTCTATTTTTAAGCAAGAAATTCAAGAACAATTAAAACCAGATATTCTCTTAATTGACTCAAGAACTGGGATTAATCAATGGGGTGCTTTATCATTAATTCAAGCTGCTGATGAAGCAATTATTTTTCTTTTCCCTAATGAACAAAATAAACAGGGAATAGAACTACTACTAGAATCTCTTCAAAGTCTGAAAAATTTATCCATTAATTTTGTTTTTTCTCCTGTACCTGATGTAACAAAAAGTGGTTTAGATAAAGTCAAAGAAATTTGGAATTTCTTGCTTAAAAAGATAAAAAATGGAACAGATGAAAATTATGATACTGATGAAGATGATTCAAATACAAATAATGAGCAACCAGAAAATGATGAATTATTGGTAGTTCCTTACCTTGTACCAATTGCCTTGGCTGATAGTTATCCCATACCAGAAATACAAGATTACTATAGTAAAATTGCTAATATCATCGATCAAAAAAATGATGAAATTAAACGTAGTAGTGTTTTAAATATTGTTGAACAAAGATGGGAAATTATTGAAAGTCTAGAGTTTCCTGAAGTAAATGCTGCAGATCAGAAGCAAGATTTAAGTTTATTATTTCAGCGCACTACCGATTTTGATAAATTTTTAGATGATACAACTTGCTTAATTCGGGGAAAAAAAGGAACAGGTAAAACAGCACTATATTGGTTATTTTTAAAACATCAAGAACTGGCTGAAAAATTAGCTCGCGGACGGTTAGATAATACTGTATTTTTATCAGGATATGGTAGATTTCAAAAAAGTAGACCTACCCGTGAAGAATTTCAAATTATTCATCGAACTTTGCAGGAAAAGAATGGAACATGGGAAGCTTTTTGGAGAGCTTATTTACTATTTAGATGTTATCAGGAACAATTACTGAAATTTCCCAGGGGTAATAAAGGAAAAAGGGGAAAGTTTAGTGAGCTGAAAAACATAATTAATAATTTACCAAAAGATACATGGCAGTCTGAATCAACTAAAGCTTTATTAGAATTATCTACTAACTCTCAACTAATACTTATAGTCAAAGATGCAGTAAATATTATTCTTAATCAAGAGGCAAAAGAAAAGTCTCAAAAATTTTGGTTTCTTTACGATGATTTAGATGAAGATTTTTCGGAAGCAGGAGAATTAAGACAACAAGCATTAACTGGATTATTTCAATTAGTTCAGTCTTGTGATGCAAGTAGACTAACAGAAATTAGATTTAAAATTTTATTG
>NZ_LGSU01000279.1 GCF_002260545.1 Hydrocoleum sp. CS-953
AACTATAACGTTATAGTTCTGTAGTGTTTAACCCTCAAAAATTCCTAAGTCCTCGATGATAAGTTTTTGAAATAACACAAAGCTTCTCATTTTTTTATTCTAATTTAGTCAAGACTTAGGGAGATACACTAGACATAGAGTAGAAAAACTATAACGTTATAGTTCTGTAGTCTTAAACAGTCCAAAATTTCTAATTTCTCAATGATAAGTTGTTAAAATAATAGAAAGCTTATAATTCCCATTTCTCCTAACTACTCCCTACTCCCTACTTTTACATTTTTCGTGAACTCCTCCCTGTTGACAGATGTAGTTAATTTGATCGGGGTTTAAGTTCTTGGCAAAATTGAAATTAACTCCTCTCAAATGATCCGATTTGAATGTATCTAGTGGAGTGGCCAAAAATTGCTCTGCTTGAGTAGGTTTTGGAACTGCCAATTTTGCCCCTTTTAAATCAGTTCCATTTAAGTTTGCTCCTCGCAAATCTGCCAAACTTAAATCTGTATTTCTTAAATTAGCATTTTGCAGTTGAGCATTCCGAAAGTTGACATTAGTTAACTGGGCTAAACTCAGGTCTGCTTTTTTCAAATTAGCTCTACTGAAGTTTGCTCCTGATAAATTTGATCCTTGCCAGTTAGACTCTCTTAGATCGGATGATTGGAAACTAGCACCTTCAGCTTTGACTTTACTTAAATTAGCTCTGTATAAATTAGCTTCTGATAAATCAGCACTTCCTAAATCTGCACCAGTAAAACTCGCCTCTCTTAAGTTTGCTCGGTGTAAGTCAGTTTCAATTAACTTGGCACTACTTAAATTTGCTTTTTTCAGGATAGAATCTGGCATTCTAGCTTTACTAAGAGTTGCTCTAAACAAATCTGCACGTTGCATGACAACTGGACCTAATACAGCACCCATTAAATTGGCTTCTATCAGATTTGCCCCACTCAAATCAGCAATTGAATCATCAAAAGTTCCTAAACGATTATCTTTTCCTGGTCCGTAAAAGCGACTATTCTTAAAACTAGCTTGATTCAGAATAGCACCTCTGAATTTTACTCCAGATAAATCCGTATTTTCTAATATCAAAGTAAAGCTTGCTGGTGTAGAAGTCACTTGGCCTAAATCTACTCCACTCAAATCAACATCTTTAACCAAGCCACTGTAAACTTTGAGAACCTTGGCGATCGCCTTTTGAGTTGCCCTTAGTCGTAGAGATACCAAAAGTTGTTCTTGAGAATTACCACCATAACTTAAAGAATCCAGATCATTTTTCAAAGCTTGATTTAAGCGACGTAGTTCTGGTAGGACTGTTGGTCCAGCACTGACCAAAGATAGTTGAATTCCATCAAGTATACTTGGTTCCTTTTCTTGTCCCAACAAATCTACTAATAATGGTATTGCGCGGGGATCTTTAGTCGAACCCAAGGCTAAAACTGAAACTCGTCGTTCCTGGGGTTTAGTGGAAGTTAAGGACAACTTGTTAACAAGAGCCAGAAACATATCATTATCTTGTTGTTTAAACTCCCGCCAATTTGCTTGATTTTGAATATAGACGTGAGTACCAAAAATAGTCCCCAAAACTGAGACCATACCTACAGTAGTCACAATTAGTAAAGTAATACCAGGATTTTTTCGTATCCAAGGCCATAAATAAAAACTTTCTGATTTTTTTTCAGTCAGAACAATTGTTGCTATAGAAATTTGTGTTTCAGTATCACCTAAACTAAAAGGATTAGAATCCAATTGACCAGAATTCGCATCTACAACAAAAGTATTTCCTAATTTATCGTGTCCAGTGCGACGTAGTTTATTAAAACGAACAAAATAAATATCAATGAAGGATGTTAATCCTCCCAATAATAAAAGGATTCCCAAAGAAGGAAATGCTCCTGTCATGCGCCAAATTAAGTAGGCAGTTCCCATAGGTAATCCCCATTTTCCCACACCCTCGCGAATCAAGGTTTTTTTCCAACCTGGAGAATTTCCTAAAGCTGCCACAACTCTCACTTCAAACCAACGCTTAGGCAATGTTTGACCTGTTGTGGCTAATAAATATAACTGCCAAGCTACAATTACTGGAGGAGCTAATAATGCTCCAGACCATAGTAGATTAGCTAGAGGGGTTACTTTTTGATAACGGTTTCGTAAAGGAATTCCGAAAGTATTGGCAATTACTTCTGTAGTTTTTGCTACAACTGGGTTAAGAGGAACAGATTTGTTGCCTATATTACCTAACTGACCGAGCCAAAATGGAACTGTTCCACTCACTACAATGAGAGATACTTCCGTAGCCCAAGCACCACATCTACGAACCCAGATTGGTAGTTGCTTAGATTTTAACTGCCACGATGTCTCTGGGTTATTATTAATCCCTGAATCACAAGTCGGGCTTGTCATACTTTATATATTTACTTTAATATTTTCAACTTTTAGATTGACTATTTTGCATCGTCAGTATGGTATTATAACTAAATTTACCTGTTTTTAGCCTTGATTTTTGATTTTCCTAACTAGGAACAAATAGGGGACTAATTTTACATTGAAACTGGTTTTGTCTCTACTTTACCCATACTTGATCGAGTTATCTGTTATCTCTAAATATTATTAACAGATAAAAT
>NZ_LGSU01000028.1 GCF_002260545.1 Hydrocoleum sp. CS-953
GTCACAACCTATGCACAGATTACTCTATAAGTATATCAGATTTTGAGCTACAATATACTTAACATTCATGGAGACAACAAAGCAATCAGCGAAAAATATAAAAATCGCTGATTGCTCTTTATAAAGTTGACATATATTTTGCTCGAATTATAGTCTGATAGGTAGTCAATTATCAGACAGTAAAAGTATGAGTTAGTTAAGTTGACTCTTACTTCTGATTGAAAGCTGCCCAGGTCTTTTTATTAACTATCCCATCAGCTTTAATTCCTTGAGATTTTTGAAATTCTTTAACTGCTCCTGTAGTTTTCACTCCAAATACTCCATCAATTGGCCCTGGATTAAAGCCCATTTTTTCCAGACGAGTTTGTAGGGTTTTGACTTTAGAACCCTTGTCTCCTTTAGCTAATATCTTTTCTACTTCAACTACTTGATTTTGCTTTGGGATTGATAATTGTTCTTTTTGAATAGTTCGACGAGAGGCAAATGATGGTTGAGCTAAAGCTTTCCAAGTGGCCTCATCAACTATACCTGTCACACTAAACCCTGCGGACTTTTGAAAAGCTTTCACTGCTTTTGTGGTACGGGCACCAAATACGCTATCTACAGCACCAGGGTTGAAACCTCTAGCTTGTAAACGTCTTTGTACTGCCCATACTTCTGCACCTCTAGCACCCTGCGATATATTCTTTTGATTTTTTGGTTTTTGGGGAACACCAGAATAGAAAGGTTTAGAGAATAGTTCAGGCTGAGTAGGTTTATTAGAAAATCTAGAATTTCCTCGAATAAAAGGTCTCAGAAAAGTTTGATTTTTTGGTTTTTGTCGTAACTTACTTTTAACCTTATCTGGTTGACTAAAGATAGAATTATTGGAATTTAATTTGCGAATTAAGCTTCCTTCTGTTTCTGTTGTCAAAGATTCTGTTTTATTAGAGGCAATTGCTCTGTTGGGGGTAAAACTAAACAGGGCGACTAAACTCAATAGAGTAGTAATAGTAGGGACACGCATCATAATAATTTTGTTGTAATGATTACTGTTTTTGACTGAAAACCCTGACTCTTAATCAAATAACTTTCCTGACTTTTGCAATTTAGACTTTAGCTACAATTAGTGAAGGGTAAAAACCCACTATAGCTATATAGTTNGACACGCATCATAATAATTTTGTTGTAATGATTACTGTTTTTGACTGAAAACCCTGACTCTTAATCAAATAACTTTCCTGACTTTTGCAATTTAGACTTTAGCTACAATTAGTGAAGGGTAAAAACCCACTATAGCTATATAGTTAATATTATCATCTTCTATAGGT
>NZ_LGSU01000280.1 GCF_002260545.1 Hydrocoleum sp. CS-953
ACTGTATAACTGGATTCTATCTCAATCTTTATGGTTATTTATTAAATTTTGGTGATTTTCACTCATATATTCTTCTCACTAAAGAAGTCTTTTGTAGGTTGGTTTTCTTGATCTACAACATTCCTTATTCCTTTTGAGCTGGGAAACAATACTTTTTAGTTTAATTAGTTGAATAAAAAATCATGTATATAGGCGAAATACTCCTATTAGATTATATGGTATCACAATTTTTTTGAGGATGCAACTGAAAGTCTTTTGACGCGCGACTTTTTTAGGGAGCTTGGCAGAATGAAAATGTTTTTGGCTCTGCACTTAAGAGGGAGGGCTGGAAAGATTTGATGAGGAAAAAACAAGCATCTGTAGTCAAGTAAGTTCTACAAGATGAAAATATTTCTGGTACTGCTTCTTGGAAAAATTCCTGAATATTTTAATTGAATAAAAAGTCATGTGTATATACGAAATAGCCCAGTAAAACTTTAGGATATCACAATTTTTGTGAGGATGCAACCGAAAATCNCTTAAGAGGGAGGGCTGGAAAGATTTGATGAGGAAAAAACAAGCATCTGTAGTCAAGTAAGTTCTACAAGATGAAAATATTTCTGGTACTGCTTCTTGGAAAAATTCCTGAATATTTTAATTGAATAAAAAGTCATGTGTATATACGAAATAGCCCAGTAAAACTTTAGGATATCACAATTTTTGTGAGGATGCAACCGAAAATCCTTTCTTTGACAGGCGATTTTTTTCAGATACCTCTTAGAATGAAAAAGATACCAAATAGCTTCTATTCTCCCACCATCCCATCACCCCATTTCTGAATTATCTCCCTAGTAGCTAAACCAGTTTTTTCCCAACTAAACTCTTTAGCTCTAGCCAAACTTAAGGTTGAGAGCCTCGATCGCTCCCCCCCATCTTTAGCAATAATATTCATCCCATCAGTTATTTCTCCCACATTTTTTGGGTTAACCAAAATAGCAGCATTTCCAGCAACTTCTGGCAGAGATGAAATATTAGAAGTAATAACAGGAGTACCACAAGCCATTGCTTCTAATACTGGAAAACCAAACCCTTCCCACAAACTAGGAAAAACCAGAGCGATCGCCTGATTAATTATTTTGGGTAATTTTGAATAAGGAACATAGTCAAGAAATTTGACTAATTTTGTTAAACCTAATTCTTTAATTTGAGTTTTTAATGTTGGCGTATAGACATTATCTGTAGGTCCGGCAAACCATAATTCATACTCGGAAAAATTAGGCAAATTAGCAAAAGCTGCTATTAACCTATGCAGATTTTTATAATGGTCGTGGCGACCAAGATAAAGAAAATAATTTTTCGTAGGTAAGTCTAAAAATTGGAATCTTTGAGAATCATAACCTAAAGGAATAGGAGTAATTTTTTTAGGTAGTATTTGGAAAAAATCAGTAATATCTTTTGCCGTAGCTTGAGAATTACAAACAATATGTTCTGCCTGACTTAATACTTGGGGAATATAATATTTGAAATAAGCAGTTAAGCGAGAACCAGGTTTAGGAAAACGTAAAGGAATTAAATCGTGAGCCATCACAATATAACGACACTGAGAAAATAATGGCGCTTCTGGAAGAGGAGAAAAAAGTATATTTCCTTGTAATTTTTTATAGATATTTGATAATTGAAATTGAGTCCATAATAATCGTCGTAAATGACCTTTAGTTCCTTGAGCTGGCGTCATATTATTAGGGATTATATGACAGTTAAAATTGGGAATATTATTAGCAACTAACAGAGTAGGATTAAGTTGTTGAAGTTGTGGCAGGATGTTATTAGCATAGATCGATATTCCTGTTGGTTCTGGGATTAATACTGATAAATTAATAAGAAGTTCATTAGACATTTATAATTAGAGCCAAAAATTTTAAATTGTGTAGGTTGGGTTGAAGAACGAAACCCAACATTATATTTTACTATTTTATAATTTATTAGTAGTTAAACTAAGGCTAATATAGTTGGGTTGAGGAATGTTCGCTCCGCTTATCCACAGGATAAAACCAACATTTCAGTTAAGGATTTTTTGGGCAAATTTGTAATATCTAAAAGCCCATCTTTAGGTTGCCAATTAGAGGAATTTTTGTCTTATATGAACCCTATTGAGATTTTGTTGGGTTTCACTTTGTTCCAGCAAACCTACGATTATCTACAGGTACAATAATAGCTTTGATCGATATTTAACAATCTGTCGTAACCAACCATTTTAGATTATCTTGGTTTTCACTTCGTTCTACCCAGCCTACGATTATATCTGATAAATTTCCCAATGGCTTTGAGTTTAGCACCAGCTACTTTATAATCTATTGGTAAGTTAACTAAAGCAGCTATACTAATTCTGAGTAATCTATATATTAAAACTGATTTATTTGTATGTTTTTCTAAACTCAATAGGTAGCTATAGATGCTATACTCAAGTTTTAATTCTGGGTTTTTATTAGTAATAGAAGATGGTTGATGAATTACAGATATTGTTTTAGTGATGGCTATTTTATGACCTTGTTTTATATAACGTCTACAAAAGTCAAAATCTTCATAGTATAAGAAATAATCTTCATCAAACTGAGGGCATTTTTCAAAGTTTTTGAGGTT
>NZ_LGSU01000281.1 GCF_002260545.1 Hydrocoleum sp. CS-953
CTCCCCTACTCCCTCACTCCCCTACTCCCCTACTCCCTACTCCCTACTCCCTAAAGAAAAAAAATGATAAATTTAAGTGGAAAAGTTATTTTAATTACAGGTGCATCTAGTGGTATTGGTGCTGCTACAGTACAAACTCTGGCAAAAGCTGGAGCTAATGTTATTTTACATTACTATCATAAACAGGAAGCAGCAAAAGGTATAGCTGAAAAAATTGGTCAAGATAAATGTTATTTATTAAAAGTAGACTTAGCTGAGAAAAATGCTGCTGTGAAATTGTGGCAAGAGGCGATCGCCTGGAAAAATCATATTGATATTTTGGTGAATAATGCTGGTGTTTTTATCGGTGCTAGTGTAGATGATGAAATAGATGTTTGGAATAATGCTTGGCAACAAACTTTGCAAGTAAATTTAGTCGCAGTTGCCGATCTATGTCGAGAAGCAATTCGTCATTTTCAGACTCGTAACGGTGGTACTATTATTAATATTGCCAGTCGTGCTGCTTTTCGGGGAGATGACTCCGAACATATTCATTATGCTGCTAGCAAAGGTGGTGTTATTTCTCTGACTCGTACTATTGCTCGTGGTTTTGCCAAGGATAATATTTTAGCTTATGCGGTTGCCCCTGGGTTTGTTCGCACTGAGAGAGTAGAAAGTTATTTGGAAGAAGTAGGGGAAGAATTTGCTACTCGTGATATTCCTTTGGGTAAGTTGGCAACACCAGAAGATGTTGCTAATGTAGTAGCTTTTTTAGCTTCTGGTTTAGCACCCTCATACCACAGGAGCAACTATTGATATTAATGGTGCTTCTTATGTGCGTTGAATTTTGCTGATGGGGTGATGGGNGGTGTTATTTCTCTGACTCGTACTATTGCTCGTGGTTTTGCCAAGGATAATATTTTAGCTTATGCGGTTGCCCCTGGGTTTGTTCGCACTGAGAGAGTAGAAAGTTATTTGGAAGAAGTAGGGGAAGAATTTGCTACTCGTGATATTCCTTTGGGTAAGTTGGCAACACCAGAAGATGTTGCTAATGTAGTAGCTTTTTTAGCTTCTGGTTTAGCACCTCATACCACAGGAGCAACTATTGATATTAATGGTGCTTCTTATGTGCGTTGAATTTTGCTGATGGGGTGATGGGGTGATTGGGTGATGGAGAGATTGGGTGATAAGCGAGCATATTTTGCAATAGTGTTCAGTTAAAAGAATTAATAGATTAGGACTTACGCATGAACGCTATTGGTAGGGTGTGTTAGCGCTAGCGTAACGCACAAGCCACTATATATAGAGCCTTTGCATAAGTCGTGTAGATGAAATTAACATCAATCTTTGATATAAAACAGGGTGAAACTTTTACCTGTAAAGGGTTTGAGGCAATTAACTATTGTCCAACAGATGAATAAAACATCAATGTAAAAAAAAAGGCTGAAACTTTTACCTGTAAAGGGTTTGAGGCAATTAACTATTGTCCAACAGATGAATAAAACATCAATCTATAGAAAGAGGCTGATAATAAGAGATAGAAGGATGGATATCATGTTTCAATCCCTAAATAGGGATTAGGGTTTGGAAAGCTAACGCTTTTTATTTGGACTTTATTATCTTGCCTTATTGTTTCAATCCCTAAATAGGGATTAGGGTTTGGAAAGCTAACCCAATATAAAAAATATTGGGTTAACATCAAAAACCGGTTTCAATCCCTAAATANGGGTTTGGAAAGAGGTAGTTGGCGAACACGATGTTCGCTACGTCTTCGAATACTGTTTCAATCCCTAAATAGGGATTAGGGTTTGGAAAGCTGAGTGTATCCAAGAGCAAGCTTCTAAAGCAGAAGGTTTCAATCCCTAAATAGGGATTAGGGTTTGGAAAGTTGGGCTTACCGTCGCCGTGGGGAACCTACCCCAGGCTGTTTCAATCCCTAAATAGGGATTAGGGTTTGGAAAGCATCCTATTTGCAATTTAATAGTAAGATACTATAAAGAGTTTCAATCCCTAAATAGGGATTAGGGTTTGGAAAGGAAGTCGAACAACCTGACGGAACAACCAAGACAGTTGTTTCAATCCCTAAATAGGGATTAGGGTTTGGAAAGAGCTACGATCTAGAACCCAGACATAGCAAGGGTTTCAGATACCCAAATCGACGCGCCCCTTTGATAAAAAAATCAACAAGGCTAATTTTACCAAAATGACGAGGTTCAAACCCGCTGCTGGCATGGCAGCCTCCTGCGGAGGAGCTACGCTAACGACGGGGGTCAACGAAAGAATCAGGGTTTCAGCGATTTACAGACCCCCGTCGATAGGGGATCATGCAAAGATGAAAAACGACCCTTTAGCCACTCTCAACAAACAAGAAATGACAAAAAACTTATTACTATTTATTTATCAAGGTTTCTAACTGTAAATATACTAACTTTTACTTTTCATCCCTGTCAAGTGGACGAAAAAATCAATTTTTGATAGTCCTTTTATCAAATTTTAGGGAGTAGATAATACCAATTAGCAAAAGTAATGCTATACTTAGGCGACATTTTAGCCATTAATTAAGTAATTAATACAGATATAATAAATTTTTTGCCAATCTGAGTCAATTTAATCTTAGTTATTACTTTTTTTACTACTCCCCCACT
>NZ_LGSU01000282.1 GCF_002260545.1 Hydrocoleum sp. CS-953
CCTTAAAAAAGACTTTTTCAACAAACCCTATCTATATCTTAACTCTTCCTAAAAAATCCCCATTGGGGGGATAAAAATCTTGTTAATATTATAAAGATGCCCTGGGAGGGGATAAAACCTATGATATATTAAATAAAATAAAGTTAAATAAAAAATATTAAAAATATCTTGTTTGAAAATACTTTTTTTGCTATGATAGATAACTTTTTTCCACCTACTATTATGGAAAAAAATTTTTTGGTATTTGTTTCAGAAAAAATTAGAATCAGCCAAAAATGGGCTGTGTTCGGCACTGCTATATTTCTAGTAACAGTACCAGTATTTTTTCAAGCTCCAATGGTACGTCAACTGCCTTGGTTAAGTTTAGCTATGACAGGCTTTTGGTTATGGCTAAGTTTAAAATTGCTCAAAAAGAGAGAAACTAATTTATGGGGCGATCTATTATTAGGGTTTACTTGGAGTTGGTTTACAGGTTCGATATATTGGGGTTGGCTACGACAGGAACCATTTCTCCACTTACCAGTTGAAGCGATATTTGTACCTTGGGCACTATGGTGTTTAAGCAATAATCGAGAAATGTTAGGAAACTGTTTTTATTTAGGGTCTCTACTTGGTACAGCAGTAACAGACGGATATTTCTACATAACTGGCCTGATTCCTTATTGGCGACAGTTAATGATAGTTGAACCAGAAATGGCCTTAGAAGTATTTCAAGATGCTTTAACTCAAGTGCTTACTTCTTGGGGGATAACTTGGATTATTGTCTTAGTTGCAATTCTGTTGTTATTTGGTATTGTACCTTTGCNGTGTTTAAGCAATAATCGAGAAATGTTAGGAAACTGTTTTTATTTAGGGTCTCTACTTGGTACAGCAGTAACAGACGGATATTTCTACATAACTGGCCTGATTCCTTATTGGCGACAGTTAATGATAGTTGAACCAGAAATGGCCTTAGAAGTATTTCAAGATGCTTTAACTCAAGTGCTTACTTCTTGGGGGATAACTTGGATTATTGTCTTAGTTGCAATTCTGTTGTTATTTGGTATTGTACCTTTGCAGTCTAAAAAGTTATACTGGTGGGGGTTTGGGGCAGCAGTATTGAGTACAATTTTAGTAGACAGTCTATTCTTATTGGCTGCTCTTGTGGCCTAAGACCAAATTTCAGAGGGGGTGCAGTAGAAAAATACCTCGGTAATAATACTGTCATACCTATGCTATTTTAGGGTCAATCAGTCTATTACTGATCAATTAGTGCTGACCAAAACAGAATTCACACAAGTTTAAAGCTTGTGTTACCATGAGTGCCACTGTCGTGACTTTGCAACCTCCTCATCTAGTGCTTCGCACAGAAGCAGGCGATCGCTACCTACCTCTAGTTGGAAATAATTGTTGGACTATTGGTAGAAGTAAAGATAATACTTTTGTCCTGACTGATAAATGGATATCCCGCAACCATGCTATGATACAGCAGATGGATACGGGAGATTTTTATCTGATTGATTTAGGTAGTCGTAATGGTTCTTTTGTAAATGGCCGTCGTGTTAGTATTCCTGTTACTTTAAAAGATGCGGACGATCTAATATTTGGTCAAACAGAACTAGAATTTCGTTGCCCTGACCTGGAAATAAATATAGAATCAGCGATAGATATTGATTCTCAAGAGTTTACAGCTACCTTGCACGTTCGTCGGTTAATTTCGGTGATGGTGATGGATATCCGAGATTTTACAGTGCTGACTAGAAAACTTGATGAGAGGGTATTGTCTGAAGTAATTGGTAGTTGGTTTAGGCAAGCTGGAGATATTATTAGGAATAATGGGAGTTGGGTAGATAAGTATATTGGTGATGCTATTATGGCTGTCTGGTTCCATGGAGCTGAGGGACTCAACAGCACAGAAATGCTCCGTATTTTTCAGGCTCTTAGAGATTTACATGAAGTAACAGAGGAATTAAGTAAGACTTATCCTTTACCTTTTCCCTTAAGAGTGGGAGCTGGAATAAATACAGGTTATGCAATGGTAAGTAATGCTGGTAGTACNGTGATGCTATTATGGCTGTCTGGTTCCATGGAGCTGAGGGACTCAACAGCACAGAAATGCTCCGTATTTTTCAGGCTCTTAGAGATTTACATGAAGTAACAGAGGAATTAAGTAAGACTTATCCTTTACCTTTTCCCTTAAGAGTGGGAGCTGGAATAAATACAGGTTATGCAATGGTAAGTAATGCTGGTAGTACCGAGCGTTCTGATTATACGGCTTTAGGGGATACTGTTAATGCAGCATTTCGTCTAGAATCATCTACGAAAGAAATTGGTATGGATATAGCTTTGGGAGAAGGTACTTATAAATATATTTCCGATCTAGCAAGTGTTAATCAAGTATTCAAGCAGTATAAAGTACATCTGAAAGGTTATGATACTCCAACTATAACTTACGCAGGTACTTTTAATAGTCTCGACAATTTCTTGAGCTAAAAATTGTTAGTTAACAAAAATAAAACCAAAATTTTTTAGGTTTGAACTGTACTGTAGGGGATAAGTCCACAGACTTTGGCAATAGAGTATTTGATATACGAAATATAGGTTAACTCAGGAGTCAAAAGTTAAAAGTTAAAAGTTAAAAGTTAAA
>NZ_LGSU01000283.1 GCF_002260545.1 Hydrocoleum sp. CS-953
AAAATATTGACATTTCCCCAATAAATTAAATAAACCCGCCCCCAAACAACGGCATTGACAACCGTAGAACTTGTGTCTAGGTTGAAAATGAATATTGTGTTTCAGCAACTCGGAAGACCTCTCCCCCGACCCCTCTCCTGCTCTTGAGAGGGAAGAACCCCCCCAACACTAGCAGGGAAGGGGGTTGGGGGGTTAGGTTTTTCAACCCACATTTTCAAGCTTGACACAGCACTACGCCTGACTTGGCTTTCATTCTGACTCCTGACTCCTGACTCCTGGTTAAAGCTATACTAAAAAAATCAAACTTAACCTCTTTATCTATGAACATTAATCGTCGAGAATTCCTCCTATTTCTGGGAGCAAGTGCTGGAACATTTACCCTGAGTTCCTGTCAACAAAAATCTTCTACTTCACTCACCCAAACATCTCCCGTCAGTACCAATTCAACCAACAATATTAACTTCCAACCAGTCAAAAGCCCAATGCCTTTGGCAACCACTAATCAAGAATTCAAAATAGATAATTATACCACATACGAAGTAGTAGATGATTTAGTAATTCCAGAAGGTTTTACCTACGATATTATAGGTTCTTGGGGTGATAAAATAGGAGATTCCCGTTTTGGCTACAACAATGACTATCTTTCCTATATTGAAACAGGAGAAAACGAAGGATTATTAACGATAAACTTTGAATATATTAGCGCCTTAACTTGGATAACAAGTTATGAAAAAGTTATTGGTAAATCTCTGCCATTTTTAGAGATAGCAGCAGCATTTCAGTCAGCAGTAAAATCTGGTGTTAATACTCAAGAATTATTAGATAAAAGTTCTCTGAAAAAACAAATAATTACAATTGCTAAAGAGGCAATGATCGATATGGGAATAGGTGTTATTTCCATTCGTCGCGAACCAGATGGAAAATGGGTAAGAACAAATTCAAAATTTGACCGCCGAATAACAGGAATTTCCGGATTAGAAGACGGGCGTTATTTAAAATCCACCGGACCCGCAGTGGCAGTATTTAACAAAAAAGGTAAAGGTTATGACGATAAATTAGGAGATAAGATTATCGGTAGTTTTGCTAATTGTGCAGGTGGTACTACACCCTGGGGAACAGTCTTTAGTGCCGAAGAAAATTTTCAAGCTTATGTAATTGAAGCAGTTTATTCTGATGGTACTTCTGTTGATCCTACCCAAGGAAATTCTGTATTTATCGGTGCAAAAGGAGTAGTTGGTCTCGGAAGTGCATTTGGTTTAGCAGGTAATAAATATGGTTGGATGGTAGAAGTAGATCCAGCTAACCCTGATGACTATGGAACAAAACATACTTGGTTGGGTCGTTATCGCCACGAAGCAGTAGGTATTAGAGCAGAAGCAAATCAACCTTTAGCCTTTTATTCAGGATGCGATCGCCGTAGCGGTCATCTATATAAATTTGTTAGTAAAGATATTGTCAAAGACCCCACAGACAAATCTAACTCCCAACTCTTGACAAATGGAATGTTATATGGTGCGAAATTTAATTCTGATGGTACGGGTAGTTGGATTCCTTTAAAAGAGGACACTCCCATTAATCCAGATTTACCAAGTGTCCATGTTAACGGTATGATTAATTTGCCCCAAAGACCAGAAGGTGGTAGCTTCAAAGCCACAAAAGATAGAGAAATAGAAGCTTTTAAGCAAAAATATAAAACTCTGGGGGACTTGTACGAAGGAGACGCCGAAGCAAAACAAGGGACAATTCTCATAGATGCTCATTTAGCTGCTAATGCTGCTGGCGTTACTTGTGCTGCTCGTCCCGAAGATACTCAAGTTGCTAAAGATGGCAGTTTATTTATTGCCTTTACTTCTGGATATCCCAGTAGTTCTGATGGTAGTCCAGACAAACGTATATTTAAAGGTCGAGATGGTGCAGCTTATGAATATGGCTGGATAATGCGTTTAGTTGAAGACGGCGATCGCCCAGATGCTATGACATTTCGTTGGCAAATGTTTGCTACAGGAGGGGAACCCACAGATGGTGGACTAGGATTTTCTAATCCTGACAATCTAGAATTTGACCCACAGGGTAATCTCTGGATGGTGACAGATATGAGTACCAGCAAACATAATAAAGCAGTGCCTGAAAATCGAATGGGTAAGGATGACAAACCAATGAACCAGTCAAGTCTCTGTGGTTTATTTGGCAATAATTCTATCTGGTATATTCCTACCTCCGGTCCTAATGCTGGTGAAGCTTATTTATTTGGCATTGGACCAACAGAAACCGAAACTTGTGGGCCGTTCTTTACGAAAGATGGGAAAACTTTATTTGTGGCCATTCAACATCCAGGAGAATATAGTGGCATTCGTCAAAATATGGCCTCAGAAACTCGTCAGTTTGCCATGAAAACAACAGATGGTTCAGATTTTATGCAAAATCGTACAGTTCCTATAGGTTCTAACTGGCCAACTAAAAAAGTTAACGATCCTCCGAAACCTTCAGTAGTAGCTATTCGTCGCTTAGATTCAACACCGATTATCTAGGGTTTATGGAGTCTGGAGTCGTAGGGGCGTTTGCGGAGCATTCCGGAACGGAAATGGCCATGTGCTAACGCAAAGCTCCGCTTTATATGTCGCTCCGC
>NZ_LGSU01000284.1 GCF_002260545.1 Hydrocoleum sp. CS-953
AGAAATAATCATACTAAAATTACTGTACATTTACGCAGTAGTTTTCACTGATTTCAGCTTTACCAGGAGTAAATATTCTTTATCAAAATTATTTGTAAGTTGGATTAAGCTAAAGGGAACCCAAGATCAACCGATATCTTTAAATTTATGGATATTCCTTGTACTGCCCATTCCCCAATTCCAAGATATTTTCTACACAACCCAAATATAGTTGCTAGTGCAGGATGGCAGAAATATGTTACCAGTTACAAAATCCTAAAAGTCTTACTAATCAATACTTCTGATTTTTGACTTTTGACTTTTGATTTCTGACTTCCGCGTAGCGGCACTAGGTGTCCCATTGTCCAATCATCCCTTCGTCATCTGGCCTCAAGATTCTTAAGATATGGAAAAGAATAATTTAGACCAATTGTCCTTATGATAATTTCTAATCGGTAAGTCCTAATACTTATAGAAACTTTTAGTTATACAGGAGTTGTATCCATGCCTTTAAAAGTAGCCATCAATGGATTTGGCCGTATTGGACGTTTAGTATTCCGTGCTGGACTAAACTACCCGGACTTAATCGAGTTTGTGGGAATTAACGACTTAGTACCGCCACCAAACCTAGCTTATTTATTAAAATATGATTCAACTCACGGACGTTTCCAAGGGGATGTAACCGCCTCTGATGATGGCATAACAATTAACGGAAAGTTGATTCCTTGTGTATCAGTTAGAAACCCTGCTGAATTACCCTGGAAAGAAAAAGGTGCAGATTATGTGGTTGAGTCTACAGGATTATTTACCACTTTTGATGGTGCTTCAAATCATTTGACAGCAGGTGCAAAGCGGGTAATTATTTCAGCTCCTACTAAAGACCCTGAGAAAGTAAAAACTTTGCTGATGGGTGTAAATCACGATTTGTTTGATCCTGCTCAAGATACAATTATTTCTAATGCTAGCTGTACTACTAATTGTTTAGCTCCTGTTGCCAAAGTTATTGACGATAATTTTGGTTTGGCGGAAGGTCTAATGACAACTGTTCACGCTATGACTGCTACTCAACCAACTGTAGACGGCCCTAGTAAAAAAGATTTTCGGGGTGGACGTGGTGCAGCTCAAAATATTATTCCAGCTTCTACTGGTGCTGCAAAAGCAGTAGCTCTAGTTTTACCACAATTAAAAGGCAAACTAACTGGTATGGCATTCCGAGTGCCTACTCCTGATGTTTCTGTGGTCGATCTGACTTTCAAAACTGAGAAGTCAACCAGTTACAAGGATATTTGCACAGCAATGAAAACTGCTGCTGAAGGTTCAATGAAAGGTATTCTTGGCTATACTGAAGATGCTGTAGTTTCTACTGATTTCACAGGCGATCCCCAGTCTAGTATTTTTGATGCGGGTGCTGGAATTGAACTTAATTCCAATTTCTTTAAAATTGTTTCTTGGTATGATAATGAGTGGGGTTATTCAAATCGAGTCCTAGATTTAATGTTATCAATGGCACAAAAAGAAGGTATCTCTTAACTGAAGTCAGAAGTCAGTAGGGGGCGAATTGCTATTCGCCCTTACATTATTGTTATGACTAGATTTGAGAGACGCAATAATTTCCTAATTACTCTGGCAATTTCTATATACCAATCCTAAATGATGTGTGAAAAAAAATGTAGGGGTTTGGTCTTTAAACTAATGCAAAAATCGGATTTAGAGACCCAACCCCTACTATAACACTTCCAAGTAAAAAGTATAGAAACCAGGTTTGTATTAAATACCCTATCATATAGAAATCAGGAATGAGATTTGAGAAAAAACTGTAGGGGTTTGGTCTCCAAACCCCATCTTAGCTAGGGTTTGGAGACCAAACACCGTTAGAGAAAATATTACAAATTCTCACAAATCACAACTGATTGCTATACTAATCTCTATTGGCTAAAAACTCAGTTTTTTATAACACTCCAAAGTAAAAAAGTAGCAGAGAAATCTGGTTTTTATTAAATGCTCTATCATATTGNACTCCAGCTTGATAGCTTTAGTGGTATTCTCTTGTTTAAATTACTGGATGTACCGCACAAAAATCTATCAGAAAAATCAAAAAGAATGTAAAAATTAACCGAAAAATATTGATATCTGTTTACTACAAACCCGGTTTATTATAATACTCTAAAGCAAAAGGAATCAGGTTTTATGTCTGAACTACCACAACTAAATACAGAAACTATTCAGGCAATTATTGATGAAAAAATAGATGATAATATTGTTAATCAATTAGTTTGGTATTATCTTGGTTATCGCTATGATGATGCTACTTGTAAATGGGATATTTCGAGGGTAGCACCAGAGTGGCGAGATGAATATCCAGAACCTCCAAATTTTATTGAATTTCGTCCGCCTACTGTAAAGTTGACTCGCTCTATTCCTAAAGAAAATAAACAATTATTGAAACAAAAATTGGGTTTCAAAGGTTATAAAATTGGTGAGTTTACTCCTGTGCAAGCTCGTCGTGCTACTATGGCTAATTGGCTGTTAAGTTATATGGAAATTGCTAGCAAATCTGGCACAAATTAATAGAGTTGTTGGGAAATAAGGTAAAATGGTTCAAGCAGAAATTGGCCAGAAGAATGCTAAATATTGAACGAGCCTTAAAAC
>NZ_LGSU01000285.1 GCF_002260545.1 Hydrocoleum sp. CS-953
ATATAATTATGTGGTTTGATAAAATTTCTATGATAATAGAAAATCATTTCAAATATCAAGCCATACAAAAATTGCCACCTTATCTGAAATATATCTACAAATTATGTTAAATTTTTTTACTATAGGGTAGGCAAGGAAAAATATTTATTTTTTTGTTAAAGAATATACTTGCTGCTTGATTCCTGTGTCAGTTGGTATGATATTTGTATTGCTGATTCAAGGGTCGATGTAAGTATATCTTCCTAACTACCCAAAAACTTAATTCATTAAACAAGCGGTCAGCACTAAGCACTCAGCAGTCAGGAAGCAGGGAATTTTAACCCAAGAAAACCTGATAGCTCAATGCTAAAAGCTGATAGCTAGTTAATAAACAGCAATATTCATCTAGGATTTTTGACTTAATGTTCACAAAACAGGTAACTGATTCACCCGCTTATAAGTGGTTTGACGAACGCTTAGAAATTCAAGCTATCTCAGACGATATTTCTAGCAAATATGTTCCACCCCATGTAAATATTTTCTACTGCTTGGGTGGAATTACTCTAGTTTGCTTCCTAATCCAGTTTGCTACTGGATTTGCTATGACTTTCTACTACAAGCCAACAGTAACAGAAGCATTAGCATCAGTCCAATACATTATGACTGAAGTTAACTTTGGTTGGCTAATTCGTTCCATCCACCGTTGGTCTGCCAGTATGATGGTGTTGATGATGATTCTTCATGTTTTCCGGGTTTACCTCACAGGTGGTTTCAAAAAGCCCCGGGAATTAACTTGGGTAACAGGGGTAGTTATGGCCGTAATTACTGTTAGCTTTGGGGTGACTGGTTATTCCTTACCTTGGGACCAAATTGGTTACTGGGCGGTAAAAATTGTGTCTGGTGTACCCGATGCAATTCCATTTGTTGGTCCGTTCATTGTAGAACTGATGCGTGGTAGTACAAGTGTTGGTCAAGCAACTCTAACTCGTTTCTACAGTCTTCATACTTTTGTATTACCTTGGCTAATTGCAGTATTTATGTTATTGCACTTCTTAATGATTCGTAAGCAAGGCATCTCTGGACCTTTGTAAGTTAAGCTATCAATAATCAAATACTAGCTCTCAGTTTTTACGGAGAAAAAAATAAATTATGTCCACTTTAAAAAAGCCGGATCTTAGCGATCCTAAATTAAGAGCTAAGTTAGCTCAAGGTATGGGTCACAACTACTATGGTGAACCTGCTTGGCCTAATGATTTGCTCTATATTTTCCCAGTAGTAATTGTGGGTACATTTGCTTTGTGTGTAGGTTTAGCTGTGTTAGATCCTGCTATGGTTGGTGAACCAGCAGATCCATTTGCTACTCCTCTAGAAATTTTGCCTGAGTGGTATTTCTGGCCAGTTTTCCAGATTTTGCGTACTGTACCTAATAAATTGTTGGGTATTGTGGCAATGGCTTCTATTCCTTTAGGATTAATGTTGGTTCCTTTCATTGAAAGTGTTAATAAGTTCCAAAATCCTTTCCGTCGTCCTGTAGCTACTGCTGTATTCTTGTTTGGTACTGCTGTTACTTTGTGGTTAGGTATTGGTGCTACTTTACCAATTGATATCTCCTTAACTCTTGGTTTATTCTAAGACTTTGGATATCTGAATTCTAAGACTTGGATATCTAAATAAAATTTTAGCAAAAAAATCGGTCTAAAGCTCCGCCTTTCTAGGGGGGGCTTTTTTCTGTTTTCAAGTGTGGAATAATGGCGTTGGTAAATATAGAATATTATAGAAAATAGTTATTAAACTCAAGGAAAAATGCACTTTCGCTCATGCCAATCTTCAGGGCAAAAAAAATATTATCGTTCTCCACGATTATGGACATTAAGCAAGTTGAATCTNGGATATCTGAATTCTAAGACTTGGATATCTAAATAAAATTTTAGCAAAAAAATCGGTCTAAAGCTCCGCCTTTCTAGGGGGGGCTTTTTTCTGTTTTCAAGTGTGGAATAATGGCGTTGGTAAATATAGAATATTATAGAAAATAGTTATTAAACTCAAGGAAAAATGCACTTTCGCTCATGCCAATCTTCAGGGCAAAAAAAATATTATCGTTCTCCACGATTATGGACATTAAGCAAGTTGAATCTCCTACCCCCAAAGTATATCACCCTAAAGTTAAACAACTATAGACTTCTTGCAGAAGTCAGGGAATAGGGAATAGGGAATAGGGGGGATGAAATTGTTGATTTTATATCTTGAAATTGATTTAATTAAAATTTTGGCAAGAGGTCTTATGTCTCAAAATTTATTTTAATGGTATGGGATTTAGGGCTATAGCTAGATTCAACAATTAATAATTAATAATTAATTATTACCTCTTCTGTAATAGAAGGATTGACTAAAAGCATTTTTTTCTTTTTTCTCTATGAATGGAGAGGCTTTAGACCTTGATTTTTCGGTAACTCAAATCAATCATGCAAACATCATGGCGTTGGGTTAAGCAAGGGATAGAAGCATTATAGCCCCAAACCTTTCTTTGTTTTATCTGGGCTAATCATAGTTTCCTACTGTTTCAATTTCCAAGTTTAAAGTTATTTTTAGTTATGAATATGAATGATACTAACTTTTCGGAAATTATAAATTATTTACAACGTGATAGTC
>NZ_LGSU01000286.1 GCF_002260545.1 Hydrocoleum sp. CS-953
AGTCATAGTTTAGTCTGAGGTATTGAGATTTTAGTAGGGTGATAAATTTGAGCAGTGGCAAATTTTCTTGGGGAAAGTTGGGAAAATTTTGAGTAGACTTTCTGATACTTATTGCCACAATATATTTAAACTACTCCAACTTTCAACTAAATCTTCTAGTAACCTTTCAACTAAGTTTTTGTATGGAGTAATATCTGAGATTCGGCGTTGAATTTTGTGGAGCATTTTTTCTAAATAGTTTTGGAAGTGGTTTTATCTTTTAGCTAGAATTATATAGTCATCTAATCCATAGTTTGAGTTATAGTTTAATTTGAGATATTTACGTTTAAGGGGAGTCATAAATTTTTGAGGAGGCAGATGTTCATTAGCGTACTTTAAAAAATCTTTCTTAGATTCCCTAATACCAGTTGAAGTAATATATTTAAACCACTCCAACTTTAAATCCAACTCCTCTACTAACTTTTCAACTAATTTTCTTTCTAGAGAAATATCTTCTTTAGGTTGCATTTCATGGAATCCAAAAAAACTATTTACTTGAACAATTAGGACTACATAACCACCGCTTATCAAACTTTCCTGAAATATTTTTCGATAAACCTCACAAGACTTTTTATTCTCTTCTGAATCACGAAATAAACAGTGAGAAATAACTATAAAATCAAAGAAACTTTTTGGCAAAACTTTTGACTGCTCGTTGTATTTAAGAATGTCTGTTGTATCAAATCGAAAATACAAATTAGTAGGCATTCTTTGTTCTTCTATATATTGTCGCCAAAACTGAAGACCTCGATACTGAAACTGAGCTTGTTTTTCCAGAGAATAATAACAAATGTGCATCGGAGGAGTGGGAAAAAAACCACTACTACTTTGCAAAAATAAAGCTAGTCCATAAGCAACTGTTCCTGGACCAGCACCTATATCAAGGATGTTAAGTTTAGTAGGTAATAATCCAGATTTATATATTAAAAACCAAGCTAAATAACTAGAATAAACATGATCCGGAAAATGTTTCATCATATAGACATGAGGGGTCAATTTAAAACCATAATCAGGATCGGTATTACCCTTTAATAACTGCATATCTTTAATTGCTTCTTCCAACTCTGATGGTCGTTTTTTTTCAGGTATTCTTTCCAGTTCAGATTTAATATACTCTGCCAAACTTGACTCAAAATCATCAAATATTCTTTCATCTATTCCAGTACATTGCCATAAACTTTCATCCTTTTCAATTAACTGAAAAGTCTTGGTGACAAATTCAATAAATTTTGGTTCTGGAGTCAATATATAGTCATCAAGTCGTCTAATTACTGGCTCATCAAAATCAATCTTTAATTCTAATTCATCTAATTTATCGACAGCTTTTTTCAGATGTTTACTTAAATTGCTTATTTCTCTGTCTTTGTCATTTAAAGATTCCTGAAACTTCAGCTTATCTTGATATAACTTCTCTAAAGGAGATAATTTTGCTCCCGAATTTTCAATAGCTTTTAGTATTTGATTTGCCAGAGAATTATTTCCTCGTTTAAGGGCAAACCAAAATTTTATAGAACGCCAAAAATTTGTAATTTTGTTAGTCATAAGTAAATATTCCCTGAAATTATTTTTTTTCTCAACCACTGAATATTTGTATTAACTTCTCTAGGAACCTTTGAGAATTTTTCTGTTGATTAAATTCCTGATTTATCGGCAANTGTAATTTTGTTAGTCATAAGTAAATATTCCCTGAAATTATTTTTTTTCTCAACCACTGAATATTTGTATTAACTTCTCTAGGAACCTTTGAGAATTTTTCTGTTGATTAAATTCCTGATTTATCGGCAAAAGTCATTTCCAGATTCTGTCAACTTCAGCGAAATTTTCCAGAGCTTTTAATATCTGATTTGCCAAAGAATCATTTCTTTGTTTTAAGGCTAACCAAAAGTTGAAAGAACGCCAAAAATTTGTGATTTTGCTAGTCATAAGTAAATATTCCCTGAAATTATTTTTTTCTCAACCACTGAATATTTGTATTAACTTCTCTAGGAACCTTTGAGAATTTTTCTGTTGATTAAATTCCTGATTTATCGGCAANGAATATTTGTATTAACTTCTCTAGGAACCTTTGAGAATTTTTCTGTTGATTAAATTCCTGATTTATCGGCAAAAGTCATTTCCAGATTCCGTCAACTTCAGCGAAATTTTCCAGAGCTTTTAATATCTGATTTGCCAGAGAATTATTTCCTTGTTTTAGAGCAAACCAAAACTTGAGAGAACGCCAAAAATTTGTAATTTTATTATTCATAAGTAAATATCCCCTGAAATTGTTTTATTTCTCAACTACTGAATATTTGTCTTAACTTCTCTGAGAACCTTTGAGAATTTTTCTGTTGATGAAATTGGTAATTTATCTATCAAAGTTATTTTCAGATGCCGAAAACTTCAGCCGAATTTTCCAGAGCTTTTAATATCTGATTTGCCAGAAAAATATTTCCTGATTTACAGGCAAACCAAAACTTGAGAGAATGCCAAAAATTTGTGATTTTATTATTCATAAGTAAACCATCCCTGAAATTATTTTATTTCTCAACCACTGAATATTTATATTAACTTCTCTGGGAACATTTGAGAATTTTACCCTTGATTAAATT
>NZ_LGSU01000287.1 GCF_002260545.1 Hydrocoleum sp. CS-953
ATTTATAGGACTTACGCAAAGACCATGTGTATAGCGTTCAAAACTATAACGTTATAGTTTTTTAACCCTATATGTAGTACCTCTGCGTAAATCTTGATTTAATGAAATTGCTATATTGAAATTACAACTGATAACCGCAACTTGAACAAAAGCGATCGCTTGGTGTTACCGCAGCACCACATTGAGGACAAAAACGTTTTCCAGGAGTTGCGGATGAACTTGAACCCATTTGCATCGACATATTACCCATTCGCATCTGCATTGGGTTCATATTCATTTCCATATTACCCATTTTCATTGGTTTCATCGGTTCCATAGGTTTCATCGGTTCCATAGGTTTCATTGGTTCCATAGGTTTCATTGGTTCGATAGGTGGCATACCTTGGCTCTGTCTAGTCTCCACTTGTTGCAGTGACAAAACCTCAGCATCACCCAAAGCAGGTGTTCCACTTATGGTACTTATTCCACCTGCTTGTAACTGAACAAAAGATTGCCCTTGTTCCGACTCTATCCGCAAAATTACCCCAGTAGCAGTTCTCAACAAAGTTGGTGGTACAGTCCATTTACCAGTTTGAAAACCTGTACTTGCCTGTTGTTGTTGACCAGGGCCACCACTAGCAAGAGTTACTACAGTTTGTAGTCCCTGATTTTCTATATAAACTTCCTGGCCATTTCCAAGTTCGCATTTGTAAGCCATAATTTTTCGACCTAATTTTTCCTGTTTATTCTACTTATATTGTATACATAATANACCAGGGCCACCACTAGCAAGAGTTACTACAGTTTGTAGTCCCTGATTTTCTATATAAACTTCCTGGCCATTTCCAAGTTCGCATTTGTAAGCCATAATTTTTCGACCTAATTTTTCCTGTTTATTCTACTTATATTGTATACATAATAACAATCTTATAAAATTGTTATTAAATCATGTAATTTTTATAGTGACTTATATAATAATAAAAGTTTAATTATTAAATACTAAAGTAGTTAATAAATTATAAAGAAAAACAGTGCGATTTGATTCTTATAATCCGGGTGAATTCTATGATGAACTTTTCATCACTAAAAATAAACCTCGCCCAGAAGCTAAATTATTGATAGAAAGAATTAATTCTCTATCTACAGGGGAATTATTGATGCGACAAAAAGCTGCACAGGTCGCAATGATGAAGCTTGGGGCAACTTTTAATGTTTATGGTGATAGTCAAGGTACGGAACGTATTTTTCCTTTTGATGTTGTACCACGCATAATTTCTGTTTCAGAGTGGAATTTTTTAGAAACAGGTTTGAAGCAAAGAATTCACGCTCTTAATTTATTTATTGCAGATATATATGGGGAACAAAAAATTATTAAGGATGGAATTATTCCTCTAGAGTTAATTAATTCTGCTTCTGGATTTCTCAAACCTTGTATAGGATTAAAACCACCGGGAGGAATTTGGTGTCATATTACTGGAACAGATTTAGTTAGGGATAAAGATGGTAAATGGTTTGTTTTAGAAGATAATTTGCGTTGCCCTTCAGGTGTGTCTTATGTGTTGGAAAATCGTCGGGTAATGAAAACTACGTTTCCGCAAATTTTTGCTGCTTTAGGAATTAGACCTGTTGATAATTATCCTAGTTATTTATTAGAAACTCTTCTGAATTTAGCACCTTCTTATTTGTCACATACATCTGTGGTAGTTTTGACTCCTGGTATTTATAATTCTGCCTATTTTGAACATTCATTTTTAGCTCAACAAATGGGAGTAGAATTGGTTGAAGGTAGAGATTTAGTAGTTGCTGATGGATATGTGCAAATGCGAACTACTAAGGGTTTACAGCGAGTAGATGTTATTTATAGACGTATGGATGATAATTTTATCGATCCTTTGGCTTTTAATCCTGAATCTCTGTTAGGAATACCCGGATTAATGGAGGTTTATCGTAATGGTCGTGTTGCCCTTGCTAATGCTTTGGGAACTGGTGTAGCCGATGATAAAGTTATTTATGCTTATGTGCCTCAAATGATTAGTTATTATCTGGGAGAAGAGCAAATTTTACCTAATGTTCCTACCTATTTATGTTGGGAAAAACAACAGTTAGATTATGTCTTGGCAAACTTAGATAAACTTGTGGTTAAATCAGCTAATGAAGCTGGTGGTTATGGGATGTTAGTAGGTACTCAATCAACTGTAGAACAAAGAGCAGAATTTGCAGAAAAAATTCAAGCTAATCCGCGTAATTATATTGCTCAACCTACTCTATCTTTATCTAGAGTTCCGACTATATTTGAGGATAAATTTGAAGGATGTCATGTTGATTTACGCCCTTATATTTTGTATGGAAAAGACATTTATGTTCATCCGGGTGGTCTGACTAGAGTGGCAATGAAAAAAGGTTCTTTAGTTGTTAATTCTTCCCAAGGTGGAGGGAGTAAAGATACTTGGGTTTTATGTGATTAACTAGCTATCAGCTTTTAGCATTCAGCTATCAGCTTTTACAACTCTGGGTTGAAATTCCCTTCTCAACTAAAAAAAAATAATCTTGCTGAGTGCTGACCGCTTTTTTAATTTTTCCATATTTTACGAGTTTAGGTACTAGGGAATAAAGATAATTACTAAATTGTAACTCAGTTGAATATAAAAAACCC
>NZ_LGSU01000288.1 GCF_002260545.1 Hydrocoleum sp. CS-953
TATAACGTCTTAGTTTTAGTAGAGAGCAAATCCTAAGTATGTCAGCTCTAAATATTGATTTTATAACTTTTGTAGTGCAGCCATTTTGCCTATAACACAAGTAGTCTACCTAAAGTAAGATAAGATTTGCTTTCTAGGAAAATATATCTAATCATAGATACTGAATCAAAACTATAACGTTTTAGTTTAGTAGACAGCAGATTCTCAATATGTCATATAAAAACTTGAGAAATTAATGTCACGATTACCCCTCTAAATGGTAAAATTAAGAACGCAAATCAATAACTGTACAAATGTCAACCTCTGAAGAAACTACAACTGATTCGACAGCCACCACAGAAAATCCTCAAACTCAGCAAAATCAAGAAGCTGCAACTACTGAGGCAAATATTCTAACTACTGAAGAGATTCACAAACTATTACCTCACCGATACCCCTTTGCTTTAGTAGACCGCATCATAGAATATGTACCGGGAGAAAAAGCAGTTGGAATTAAAAATGTGACTTTTAATGAACCCCATTTTCAAGGACATTTTCCAGGAAGACCAATTATGCCAGGGGTATTAATTATAGAAGCATTGGCTCAAGTTGGAGGTATAATATTTGCTCAAATGCCCGATATTCAGGAAGGATTATTTGTATTTGCAGCTATGGATAAGGTTAGGTTTCGTCGTCCAGTAGTACCAGGAGACCAACTAATATTAACTACAGAATTACTATCCATTAAAGGTGGCAGGTTTGCCAAAATGCGAGGTCTGGCAGAAGTGGATGGTCAAAAAGCTGCAGAAGGGGACTTGATGTTTTCAATGATGGATTAAAATATGCCTACTCTGATTCACCCCACAGCAGTTATTTCTGAAAGTGCTAATCTACATCCTACTGTACAGGTTGGTCCTTATGCTGTAATAGGAGAACAGGTCAAGATAGGAGCGGGAACTACCATTGGCGCTCATGTTGTGATTGAAGGGCCGACAGAAATTGGCTCTGGTAATCGGATTTTTCCTGGGGCAGCTATTGGTTTGGAGCCACAAGATTTAAAATATGTGGGCGCTCCGAGTATGGTAAAAATTGGCGACAATAACCGAATTAGGGAATTCGTGACGGTTAATCGTGCTACTTATGCTGGAGAGAGTACCGTAATTGGTAATGGTAATTTGCTGATGGCTTATGTTCATGTGGCTCATAATTGCATTATTGAAGATTCTGTGGTAATAGCTAATGCTGTATCTTTAGCAGGTCATATCAAAATTGAGTCTAAAGCTGTTATTGGTGGAGTTTTGGGTATTCATCAGTTTGTTAATATTGGCAAAATGGCAATGGTGGGTGGCATGGGACGTGTAGTTAGAGATGTACCACCATTTATGTTGGTGGAGGGAAATCCTTGTTTGGTACGATCGCTCAATTTAGTGGGATTAAAGCGTGCTGGTTTGACCAGTGAAGATTTAGCAATTTTGAAAAAGGCTTTTCGGATTCTCTATCGTTCGGGTAAAGTTTTTAGTGAAGCTTTAAAAGAATTAGAATTACTTTCAGATAATAAGTATATAAAAGAATTACATGAGTTTTTAAGTTTGTCTCTTGGGTCTAAACGTCGTGGACCAATGCCGGGAAAAATTTCTTATAAGTTTCATAGCAATCAATAAATTGACAACCACATTATACACATAGTATAAGTTAGGTATTTCTTTATTTTGGCCATTTTTATTGATGTGAGTTGAATAAAATTTAGAATTATTTACCTTGGTAAAAAAATAACACAATTCTACCTCTGATTTTAAGGCTTCCTTGGCTGAAGAATAACGCGTTGTCGCCTAAGCGCAACGTCGGGAGTATGTCAATAAATATAAGGGACTTTTCAGTCATCGGCATGTGCATATATTACATTCAGTCCATCATTATCCTATTTAATCCGGAACTCAGTACCCATGCAAACTAATTCTCTGCTCCAAGCTCCTGTAACAAGTTCTCTAGTTTCTATTAACCCTATCTCCTTCTCAGAATACTCCCCAACAGAAGTTACTAATTTTGCTGACGCATTCATAGCTAATGCTCGCGAAATCGTAGTCATAGATGGGGGTGTTGATGACTATCAACAGTTACTTCAGGGCCTTAAACCTGGTATTTATGGGATGGTTTTGAACCCGCATCGCGATGGTGTCCAACAAATTACTCAGATTTTACGGAACTATCGAGGGATTGAAACCCTACATATTTTGTCCCACGGTTCTCCTGGGTGTTTGCACTTAGGAAATATTCAACTGAGTCTGGAAACTTTAGATAAATATACTGAAGACCTACAAAAGTGGTTTATTGAAGTTCCCTCGCCGAATTTATTTATCTATGGTTGTGAAGTTGCTGCGGGAAATACAGGCACAGAATTTCTGGCCAAAGTACAGACATTGACCAAAACTAATATTGCTGCTTCGGCTAACTTAACGGGGAATGCTGCCTTGGGTGGCGACTGGGAGTTAGAAATTAGTTTGGGTGAAGGAAAATTTGTTCCGGCTTTTACTTCAGAATGCTTAGTAAATTATGCTTCGATATTAGAAACAGATGACTTCATTCGTCAAGAAAAAGGAGTATTCGATAATGACGATATCCGGACGGCCGAGTTATTTACCTCTAATGGGGATGGCACTT
>NZ_LGSU01000289.1 GCF_002260545.1 Hydrocoleum sp. CS-953
AATTATATACTAATCCTAAATGACTTGAGAGAAAAAGTGTAGGGGTTTGGTCTCCAAATCTCATTTTCCTTGGGTTTAGTCTCTAAACCCCTACGATGAAATCTTACAACCTATTTAGGATTGCTGTGACAATAATTAGTCTTTTTTCGCTACCCTAATAGTATAGTAACTTTTATAAAAATTAGGCCATGAAACGTATTGTCTTAATCGCAGGTTTTGAATCTTTTAATACTGGACTATATCGCCAAGCTGCTCAAATGGCAACTTCCCGATGTCCAGATTTAGATATCCAAGTATTTAGCGATCGCGCCCTTTCCCAACAACCGGAAACTGTCGCCACCGCTCTCGAAAATGCTGATGTGTTTTTCGGTAGTCTCCTTTTTGACTACGACCAAGTTTTATGGTTGCGCGAAAGAGTAGAACATATTCCCATCCGTCTCGTTTTTGAGTCAGCATTAGAATTGATGGCATTAACAAAATTGGGAAAATTTGTGATCGGCGACCAACCGAAAGGAATGCCAAAACCAGTCAAATTTATTCTCAGTAAATTTTCCAGTGGGAGAGAGGAAGACAAACTCGCAGGTTATATCAGTTTCCTGAAAACAGGTCCGAAATTACTCAAGTTTGTACCAGTGAAAAAAGTGCAAGACCTCCGCAACTGGTTGATAATTTACGGTTATTGGAATGCAGGCGGTACAGAAAACGTTGCTGCTATGTCTTGGGTGTTGGCAGAAAAATATTTAAACTTAAAAGTCGGGGAAATACCTCCACCAGTGGAAACTCCCAATATGGGTTTACTGCATCCAGACTACCAAGGTTATTTTGAGTCTCCCAAAAAATATCTGGAATGGTATCGCCAACAGAAACAAACTTCCACGACTCCAGTTGTGGGAATTTTGCTTTACCGCAAGCACGTCATTACCAAACAACCATACATTCCCAAACTTATCCGCAAATTTGAAGATGCAGGTTTAACACCTCTACCTGTATTTATTAACGGAGTCGAAGGTCATGTTGCTGTCAGAGATTGGATGACGAGCAGTTATGAAAGTCAAAAGTATGATTCTCCTGAAACAGGACTTACGCAAATTAACCTTGAAAACCACAGAGGTAGGGGCGAATGGCATTCGCCCTCACTAGATTTCAAGTCAAAAGTCAAAAGTCAAAAGTTAGATTCTGTTAAACCAATACTTCCCCTATCTCCCGAAGCAGTGGAAGTTGATGCAGTCGTTTCAACTATTGGTTTTCCGTTAGTTGGGGGGCCAGCGGGTTCCATGGAAGCAGGACGACAGGTGGAAGTTTCTCAACGCATTCTCACTGCCAAAAATGTTCCCTATTTTGTGGCAGCACCTTTACTCATTCAAGATATCTATTCTTGGACGCGCCAAGGTGTGGGCGGTTTGCAAAGTGTGGTATTATATGCACTACCAGAATTAGATGGAGCGATCGATCCTGTTCCTCTAGGTGGTTTAGTCGGAGAAGATATTTATTTGATTCCCGAACGGGTGAAACGTCTGACGGGTAGGGTGAAAAATTGGATAAAACTGCGTCAGACACCACCCGCAGAAAGAAAAATTGCTGTTATTCTCTATGGTTTTCCTCCCGGTTATGGTGCTACAGGTACAGCAGCTTTATTAAATGTACCGCGATCGCTCCTAAAATTTCTCCACGCTCTGAAAGAGGAAGGTTACAACGTTGGGGAAATTCCAGAAGATGGGGAAGAGCTGATTCGTCAAATTAAAGAAGCAGATGAGGCAATACAAAAACCAGACTTATCTAAAGTTGATATTAAAAGTCTCGAAAAATGGTTAGGATATCTATCAACAACTCGCATGGAAAAACAATGGGGAAATCTCACCCGCACAGGCATAAAAACCGATGGTGAAAAATTCCATATTGGCGGAATTCAATTAGGAAATGTTTGGATAGGAGTACAACCTCCACTGGGAATTTCTGGTGACCCCATGCGCTTAATGTTTGAAAGAGATTTAACACCCCATCCCCAATATGCTGCTTTTTATAAATGGCTCCAAAATGAATTTAAAGCTGATGCAATTGTTCACTTTGGAATGCACGGAACTGTGGAATGGTTGCCCGGTTCACCCTTGGGAAATACTGGCTATTCTTGGTCAGATATTCTGTTAGGAAATATGCCACATCTATATATATATGCTGCTAATAATCCTTCAGAATCTATGTTGGCAAAACGTCGGGGTTATGGCGTTTTAATTTCCCATAATATTCCTCCATACAGTCGGGCAGGTTTGTATAAAGAATTGGTGAGTTTACGAGAGTTAATTTCTGAATATAGAGAAGATCCTCAGAAAAATTCGGGGTTACGGGAACCAATTTTTAAGAAGATTTTTGATACTGGTTTAAATTCAGATTGTCCGTTTGAGTATGGCAAAAAATTAGGAATTGAATTTACTGCGGAAAATGCGCGAATGTTTAGTGCAGATGTGGTTAATCCTTATTTTTTCGAAATTTACGAATATTTGCAGGTTGTAGAACAAAGATTATTTTCTTCTGGTTTGCATACTTTGGGAGAAGTGCCTAACGAGGAGGAATTAAAGTCTTATTTGGAGGCTTATTTTGGGGAAGAAATCGGAGAGATAGACTCGGATTTTGGGCAAGGATATGCGGATG
>NZ_LGSU01000029.1 GCF_002260545.1 Hydrocoleum sp. CS-953
CTGTTAATTCTTGAATTCTACTTTCTGCTATATATAGTTGAAGATAAACGACAGATATAATCAAGAATGACCTCAACTTTAGTCCCACCAACCCTCCCACATCTCAATACCCCCACCATTCGTCAACTACCAAATGGACTAACCATCATCGCTGAACATCTGCCAGTTGAAGCTGTTAACCTGAATATCTGGCTTAACGTTGGGTCTGCCTTAGAATCTGAATCAATCAACGGAATGGCCCATTTTCTCGAACATCTAATTTTCAAAGGCACCCCTAAACTTCCCAGTGGCGAATTTGAACGTTTAGTGGAACAACAAGGCGCCGTAATGAATGCTGCCACCAGTCAAGACTATACCCACTTTTACATCACCACCGCTCCCAAAGACTTTGCTAAATTAGCACCTTTGCAATGGGAGGTACTCCTCAACCCCAGTATTGCTGATGATGCTTTTGAACGAGAACGCTCTGTTGTACTTGAAGAAATTCGGCGTTCAGATGATAACCCTAACCGTCGTTGTTTCCGAAAGGTAATTGAAACTGCTTTTGAAAAATTACCTTATCGTCGCCCAGTATTAGGTCTGGCAGAAATTATCTCTCAACTACAAGCTCAACAAATGCGCGACTTTCACCAGAGTTGGTATCAACCAAATTCTATGACTGCTGCTGTAGTGGGAAATTTACCAGTGGAGGAATTAATTGATATTGTCACAGACTCATTTACAGAAGCTGACAATAGTCGAAATACTCCAAAAATACCACTGCCACCTAATATTAATCTAACACCAGAGTCACCTTTTACAGAAATAGTTCGCCATGAAGTGGTAGATGAAGCTCTTCAGCAACCAAGGTTAATGATGTTTTGGCGCGTACCTGGGTTAACTGAATTACATGAAACTTATGCCTTAGATGTGTTGGCAACTATTTTGAGTCGGGGGAAAACATCTCGTCTGGTGCGTGACTTACGGGAAGAACGAGGTTTAGTTTCTTCTATTGGGGTGAGTAACATGAGTCATTGTCATCAGGGCGTTTTCTATATTTCTGCTAGACTGCCAGAAGAAAATTTAGCTGAAGTCGAAGCAGCGATCGCTCACCACATTTATACTATCCAACAAGAGTCGGTGACAGAAACAGAAATTAAACGTATTCGGACATTGGTGGCGAATAGGTTTATTTTTGCGAATGAAACACCAAGTGATCGGGCAAATTTATATGGTTACTATCAGTCAATAGTGGGAGACATAGCACCTGCGCTCAATTATCCTCAGAATATTCAGGCGTTTGACTCATCAGATATTCAACAAGCAGCATTGAAATATTTATC
>NZ_LGSU01000290.1 GCF_002260545.1 Hydrocoleum sp. CS-953
GACTAATTGCATATCTATAATCACCCGATAAAAATGATTTTAGCTAATCAAATTAATAGTTGTTTCAGTGGATGTAATATTCAAGAGTTTTCCTAGAAGAAATTTTATCTATAGCAGTCGCAATTACTATGAGAACATTCTTAAACTGTCAAACTTAGTTACAGGAATAATGTAGGGGGGAATGGTCATTTCCCCCTACTTACTTCTGACTTCAGCTATATTTCCTGTTCTAGATACTACTTTATAGCTAATTTAGTTATCCAAATAGGTAAAAACCAAGCTAGTGAAAGTAATATCAATATTTAGTTTAATTGTCTCTGTTTCCTATAGTTTCAAAAACGATGATAAATACTCCAATTGCCTGGTCAGCAGACCAAGCAAAAAATTCCTAACTTCTCCTCCGAATATGAAAATACTCTGATGCTACCCAGCCAAAATACTTGAACCGACAAAAATATAGATTTTTTTCACAACTGCTATTGCAGTTGCCCATTCTCAATGGTAAAAGCAATAAATCTTTAACCACTAAGAAGAGCTTCAACGAACTCATAACTAGAAAATGGACGGAGGTCTTCTATGCTTTCTCCCACACCAATAAAGCGAATAGGCAGACCCAATTGCTTGACAACAGCAAGTGCAACACCACCTCTAGCAGTTCCGTCGAGTTTTGTCAATACTACCCCACTCAGTTTAGCAGCTTTGGCAAATACTTCTGCTTGCCGTAAACCATTTTGACCAAGTGTAGCGTCTAACACCAGTAGGGATTCTACCACCGCATCTGGTGCTTTTTTCTCTACTATGCGATGAATTTTACTCAGTTCGTCCATCAAATTTTTCTTGTTTTGCAGTCTCCCGGCTGTATCTACCAGTAGTAATTCTGTATTTCTGGTTTGAGCCGCTACTATAGCATCAAAAACTATGGCTGCTGGATCAGTATTTTTACCAGGATTAGCAATTACCTCTACCTCACTCCGTTGTCCCCAGATGGTCAACTGTTGTACTGCTGCAGCTCGAAATGTATCTGCTGCTGCAATTAAACATTTGTAGTCTGACTTGGTAGCTAAATGAGCAATTTTACCGATAGTTGTGGTCTTACCAGCTCCATTTACACCATTCAACAGCCAAATATTTAAGGTCTCCTTTTCTGGGACAAAAGTTAAATTATATGCAGGACTAGCTATTTCCGAATCCTTGAATGGCTCATCCAGAATATCTCGTAAGATTTTTTTCAAATAAGCGATCGCCTCTTTTGGAGGTAAAGCNGTAGCTAAATGAGCAATTTTACCGATAGTTGTGGTCTTACCAGCTCCATTTACACCATTCAACAGCCAAATATTTAAGGTCTCCTTTTCTGGGACAAAAGTTAAATTATATGCAGGACTAGCTATTTCCGAATCCTTGAATGGCTCATCCAGAATATCTCGTAAGATTTTTTTCAAATAAGCGATCGCCTCTTTTGGAGGTAAAGCTTCTTCTCGCAATTTATTTTGTAGTGTTTCTATGATATAATCAGTAGCCTCTACTCCAACGTCAGCTTGTAGTAACATGGACTCTATTTCCATTACTGCATCTTGATTCAGAGGTCCTTGACCTACAATAGCCCTCAATTGGTTGAGCAAGTTGCGCCGAGTTCTATCTAAGCCTTGTCGTAATTTCTTCAGCCAAGAAATTTCTTCGGCAGAAACTTGATCTGGGCGACGACCTTGACCTGCTAAAACTTCTGCTGACCAAAGAAATGCTTCATCGAGAATTAGGGGGTCTATTTCTTCTATTTCAGAATCTACAGTTGTTTGCTGGAGAATTTCTGGTTCTGGTTCTTCTATAGCAGTTTCTTTGAGACGTTCTACTCTAGCTTGTCTTTCTGCAGCAGCTCTAGCCCAGAAAGGTAATTCTTCAGATGCTTGAGTTACTGGAGTAGTTTCTTCTATTACTGAATTTGACTCTACCGAAATTTCTAATTCTGGAGATTTTATTTCCCTAGGGGTTGTTTCCCCTAAAGTTGGAATTGTTTCGGGCTGAGTGTTTGTGGATGTAGATTCTGTTTTTTCTACTACAATATCTTCTTGTTCTTCAGCTTTGAGCTGCTCTGATATGCTTGGCTCAACTTTTGCTGTTGTTGCTGGTGTTTTAGTTTCTAGCTTTTCCTCTGTTTTAACAGTATCTGTAGGAGTTTGAGATACTACTTCAGTTTTTTTCTGTTCTTGAATATTTTTGTAGGCTGCTTTTGCCCAACTCAAATAATCCTCTGTACTCTGTGTGGACTCCTGCGCTGATTTTTCTTGTGATTCAACTTCTGCTTCTACTTTTTCTTTTTCTTTGTTAGGTTCAGGTTTTTCCTTTGAAGTTTTGTCTGAACTGTCATTATACTTACGACGGAACCAATTAAAAACCATATTTATTTTAGATATTACTATTTTAAATAGTCTATCTTATACTGAATTGTGTTGTTATTCTCTAACACGCAGGAATTACCACTTGCTCTCTCAGGAGGACTTTGTTGTATTGATGAATTAGTAGGTTTGTCCCTTAATTATTTGTCTCTTTGATTTTCTTTCCCAGATGACTGTCAGAGTTTTTAGTTCTCAACTTAATAAATACTATAGCGCTATAGTTTTTGGGAATTACCTCTAGTCTAAGTCTAATTTTT
>NZ_LGSU01000291.1 GCF_002260545.1 Hydrocoleum sp. CS-953
GTTTAGTTCAGTTATCAATTATCAGTTATCATTTATCAGCTATGAGTTATCAGTATCTATTCAGTATCTTACTTAACTTAATGTTGTGATATTTTACTGTAGGGGTTTGGTCTCCAAACCCAAGCCAAAATCCGATGGAAAAGCCAAATCTATACAGTCTTGTTTCACGAATAATTTCTGATAGCTAGAAAATCTTACTTTGAACTTTTAACTATTGTCAGATTTTACCGTAGGGGTTTGGTCTCCAAAACCAAGCCAAAATCCGATGGAAAAAAACAAATCCCTATAGTCTTTTTTTACGAATCATCTATCAGTTATCAGTTATCAGTTATCAGTATCTATTCAGTATCTTACTTAACTTATGTTGTGATATTTTACTGTAGGGGTTTGGTCTCCAAACCCAAGTCAAAATCCCATGGAAAAAAACAAATCCCTATAGTCTTTTTTTCTGATAGTTATAAAATCTCACTTCTAACTTTTAACTTTTAAAATCATGCCCGAATCTACAGATAAATCCAACAAAATTATTACTGTGGGAGACCAACCAACAATCAAAGATGAGCTTGGTTTTGCTCCTTATGTAATAGCTATGGCTGAATTTTTAACTAATGAAAATACAAAACCTCCACTGACTATTTCTATTGAAGGTGAATGGGGTAGTGGTAAATCTTCTTTTATGAAACAGTTGGAAAAGGAGATTCTTAAGAAGTCTGAAGAGTTAGATAAAAAAGATTTAGCAGAGGTTTGGCAGAAAATTAAAAAAGACCAGATTATTTTTAGCAATCTATCAGATATTGGTAAGTTTTTCAGATTAGGATTAAAGCAAAAAACTCAAACAGTTTGGTTTAATGCTTGGCGACATGATAAGTCTGAGTCACTTTGGGCGACTTTTGCTCTTTCTTTCTTGGAGGATTTATCTAAAAATCGCAATGTTTATGATTTTTTCTATAATTTATATAGTCACTATAAGTTAATTATTTATCGTTTAAATTTTAAGGATAAACCGTTTAAAACTATTCAAACTTTGGTGATGGTTTCTTTGATTTTTAGTATTACTATAACTATTCCATTTGTATATTTGAAATTTGGCGTTGAAGGAATTTCTCAGTTGTCTGAAAATTTGGCTGGTCTTGTAAATTCAGATTCAAAAGACCAAGATAAAAGTGAAAAAGAAGATTCTGAAACAACTAACAATGAGAANACTATAACTATTCCATTTGTATATTTGAAATTTGGCGTTGAAGGAATTTCTCAGTTGTCTGAAAATTTGGCTGGTCTTGTAAATTCAGATTCAAAAGACCAAGATAAAAGTGAAAAAGAAGATTCTGAAACAACTAACAATGAGACAGAGAAAAATAATAACCAAGACTCAGAATCAATTAATAATGAAGATGCCAATAATTTTTTAAATAATTTTTTAAATAATTCGTTAAATAATTTATTAAAACTGCTCGGAGTTAGCGGTTCGGTTGCTGGAATGGGAAAACTTTTAGGAATAATAAAAAACTTAATTGGTGACGATAAAATGGATTTGACTCAATATCTTCAGTCTCCTGATTATGAAAAGGAAGCTGCTTTTATTGAAAAATTTCACGAAGATTTCTCTAAAATTGTTCGTGCTTATGTAGGCAAAAATGAGAAAATTTATGTTTTTATTGATGACCTTGACCGTTGTGAATTGGGTAAATCTGCGGATTTATTGCAAGGTCTAAATATGATGATTTCTAATGATCCGAATTTGATTTTCATTTTGGGAATGGATCGGGAAAAGGTGGCAGCTTCGATAACTTTTAAACAAAAAGATGTGATTCCTTTTCTAGCTTCAATTGCTAAAGAAAATCAAGAGTGGGAAAATAGAAATGATAGGTCTATCAAACAAGTAGATTATGGTTTTAGTTTTCTGGAAAAGTTCGTGCAATTATCATTCTCTGTTCCTGAATCTTCTCCTAATACGTTAAATAATTTTCTGGAAAAAGGATCTGAAGCTCAGATAAAAATAGAAACTGATGAGAAAAAAGACTTTTTTTGGATTCCTCATAGTTTAATTGCTAAAACATTTGATATTCCCAAAAGGTTTAAGGATGCAAAACTTATAGTTAAAGAATTGAGAGAAAAAATCTTCAACAGATCATCTTCACCAAAAGAAGAGCCAAAAACAGAAGTAGAAGAATATCCAATTTTAGAACAAAGCTCAGAATTTGAAGAAACAGAGGTTTCCTATCCAGAATTACCTATTTTCCCAGTTATTGAAAAAGATTTAGAGCCAGAAAACCTTGCTAACTTGATTGAAATAGTTGCTCCTTTTTTTGATAATAATCCACGTCGTTTCAAACAATATGTTAATGCTCTGACATTAAAAATTTATATTGCTTATTATTCTATTGGAGTCACTTTTGATGAGAAACAAACAATAACCATAGAACAGATGGGTAAGTTTACTGCACTAACACTTAAATACCCCCGTCTTCTTTTTGAACTTAAAAATAATAATCAACTACTTGCTGAGTTAGAAAAATTTGCTATCGATCAATCTCCTGGATTAAATAACTCTATAATGCCATTAAAGGATAAAGGAAGTGCAAGTTATTGGATTAATAATTACCCAAAAATTCAACAGTTACTTTGCTCTAAAATGACATCGAATAAT
>NZ_LGSU01000292.1 GCF_002260545.1 Hydrocoleum sp. CS-953
CCGAAAACCCCGTAAGGTACATATTTAGCGGGAAAGATGCCCGCACTAAAATAATTTTACTATTTCCACATCGTAGATTATTTACCTGAAATATCCTGTATAACTAAAATAACTTTAAACATGGAAAATAAACAAATTATTGATCGAAAAGTTTTAGTCGGAACCCACCACAAAACTGGCTCTGTCTGGATGCGAAAAGTTTTTTTTAGAATAGCAAAAAAACTTGATTTGGTTTATTATGCTGGCTCCCAGGATAGTCTACCAAAAAATAACTTTGACATTTTTTTTGACGATCATAGCCGATTTAAACTTGATTTATTACCACCATATCGGGGTTTACATCTAATCAGAGATCCAAGAGACATAATAATATCAGGATGTTTTTATCATCAAAAAGCAGATGAAAAATGGCTACATACCAAAAGAAAAGAATTTGGTGGATTAACATATCAAGAAAAAATTAATTCATACTCCTCTATTGATGAGCAAATTTTTTTTGAAATGGAACATACTGCTGCAATCACTATAAACGATATTAGAAAGTGGGATTATAACAACAGTAATTTTATAGAAATCAAGTATGAAAATTTGATTGAAGATAATAATCTTATATTATTCGAGCAAATATTTACGTTTCTAGGCTTTCCAGAAAGATTTATTTCAATTATTTTGGAAATAGCGTACCAAAATAGTATATTTTCTGGTCAAGTTAAAAAGNAAAATCTTATATTATTCGAGCAAATATTTACGTTTCTAGGCTTTCCAGAAAGATTTATTTCAATTATTTTGGAAATAGCGTACCAAAATAGTATATTTTCTGGTCAAGTTAAAAAGTCTCTTCATGTGCGTTCTGGAAAAAAAAATCAATGGGAAGAATTTTTTAAAGATAAACATAAAAAGCGTTTTATAGAGTTATTTGGAGATACTCTGATAAAATTAGGATATAAATAGGTGTAAGCATTTCCTGCGGAATGCTGGGCAAACAGCCGTCAGCTAGCCTCTTGCCTCCTGTGGAGGAACTGCGCTTTCTCCTAGTCTTATTGCTGATACTGACCGCTAATAGCTGAATGTTTATAAATAGGATATAAACAATGGAAGACTTGATAGTTGTTTAATGCTAAATATATTTTAGCTGAGAGTATTTTATCAGCTAGTTTACTGATTCAATTATTCCTTTTTACAACTTACAGCAGTTTCCGAAGCTATGAGGTACAGTTGTTTTTATTCTTTTCTATTCCCTATTCCCTATTCCCTATTCCCTATTCCCTATTCCCTATTCCCTATTCCCTATTCCCTATTCCCTATTCCCTATTNATGAGGTACAGTTGTTTTTATTCTTTTCTATTCCCTATTCCCTATTCCCTATTCCCTATTCCCTATTCCCTGTTCCCTGTTCCCTGTTCCCTGTTCCCTCAAACCTAAAATTTTGTACCTCATAACAACGGGAAGCGCTCTATATAGAATCCGGTTGAATAGTAGTCCGCAGCCAAGATAGGAAGCAATCTCAGGGGTGTCGCGAGATTGCTTCCTTCCAATCCATTCCATTCGCTATTGAAAGCAGTTTTCAGGTTAATGAACCACATTAAAGAAATTATAACCCTGTAGGGAGGTTGCATGCAACCTCCCTACAGTGGTCTATCCAAATGAAAACTGCTGTAAGCACAGGGTATTATTGCTGATAGCTGACGGCTAATAGCTGAATGCTTACAACTAGAAATTCCAATCACCTTTCCTTAGCTTATTATAGGATTTTTTGATATACTTATTGAAGTTTAGCTTTTGAGAACTGAAATTAACTTTGTATTGAAAATCTGGATTGAAAAAAGTTAAACCCAAATGATGTGCTACAGAAGGGTAGATAGGAGTTTGGTGAGCTATAAGTAATTCTTCAGAAGCTGGCTCTGTAATCGTGGAGATGTCAAGAAGTGATAAAATTTGTTTTGAAACTTCAAAGCCAATTAAATTAGAAGGATGTCTTTCTATATGAAAAAGATAATGGCGTTGATAATTATCTCTGATAAAACTTGAGAGTTTAATGTCTGTACTTTGCTCTTTTGATTCTAAAGTTTTTAAAGAAGAATAAACTTGATCGATCAAGAATTGTTTATCATAAAAATTAACATCATTTAGTTCTTTTATTACTGTTTGTAATGGAGTATTCTTTTGAAAGTAATTAGCAAGGTTTTGATCTCCATGCCTAAACTCTGGATGCAGAGATGTATTTAGCTGAGGCCNGTTTATCATAAAAATTAACATCATTTAGTTCTTTTATTACTGTTTGTAATGGAGTATTCTTTTGAAAGTAATTAGCAAGGTTTTGATCTCCATGCCTAAACTCTGGATGCAGAGATGTATTTAGCTGAGGCCAATAACCATTAAAATATATATAAGGCAATGAAATACACCTACAGTTTTTAGGTAATCTTTTGATGATTGCTTCACTACTTTGTTCTCCATACTTATTTTCAGGAGTAGGTTGATATATAAAAAGCTGACATTGCTCTAAAATATCACTAGCAATAATTTCTTGATCTGCAATTGCTTTAAAATTGAAAGGGATTTTTATATACTGATATTTAGCAGAAAAGTCACTTGATAGTTGCAAGTTTTTATTAACAATCCATCGTTGACAATTACTGTATATTTTTCGGA
>NZ_LGSU01000293.1:0-160 GCF_002260545.1 Hydrocoleum sp. CS-953
ATCACCTCTGGCGGAGTGCTTCAGAAAATGAATTGACTATTGCGTATAGAGCAATAGAAGGAAAAATTGCACTACTCATCACCTCTGGCGGAGTGCTTCAGAAAATGAATTGACTATTGCGTATAGAGCAATAGAAGGAAAAATTGCACTACCCATCACC
>NZ_LGSU01000293.1:170-470 GCF_002260545.1 Hydrocoleum sp. CS-953
TATTGACTATTGCGTATAGAGCAATAGAAGGAAAAATTGCACCACCCATCACCTCTGACAGGGTGCTTCAGAAAATGAATTAATTATTGCGTATAGAGCAATAGAAGGAATTTTTCACTACTCATCACCTCTGGCGGAGTGCTTCAGAAAATGTATTGACTATTGCGTATAGAGCAATAGAAGGAAAAATTGCACTACCCATCACCTCTGGCAGGATGCTTCAGAAAATGTATTGACTATTGCGTATAGAGCAATAGAAGGAAAAATTGCACCACCCATCACCTCTGACAGGGTGCTTCA
>NZ_LGSU01000293.1:480-2660 GCF_002260545.1 Hydrocoleum sp. CS-953
GCACCACCCATCACCTCTGGCGGAGTGCTTCAGAAAATGTATTGGCTATTGCGTATAGAGCAATAGAAGGAAAAATTGCACCACCCATCACCTCTGGCAGGGTGCTTCAGAAAATGAATTAATTATTGCTCCCGACGCAATAGAAGGAAAAATTGCACTACTCATCACCTCTGGCAGGGTGCTTAAGAAAATAAATTAACTCTTACTCTAAACTTTGAGCTGTGTCAGTCTAAGCTTAGACGCATTGAAATTGCATATCCTAAAAACAGGACAAAAGTCCCATTACCCTCTCCCCATCTCCGTGTCTCCGCGTTTCCGCATCAATCAAAACTAGCAAGTTAGATGCGTACAAACTTACTACTGGACTACTCAGAGATTACTTTTAACTTTTCAAACCTTTATATAATCTCAATTATTCCAGTACCCATCCCCCCGGTAGGGAATGCTACACTAACACCAGAGTGGAATTACCCGCTATTACTCTTGCACAGAAATTAATAATCATATACCAATTCACTTGAAGGATGTCACAAATAGTTTCAAGCTTTAAATTTCAAATAATTGCCTGAAACTGTTGTATTGTCCAAGTTTTTAGTCTATCAAATCTAACTTCTGACTTCTGACTTCCGTTACGGACAAGTTTAACAAAAATGTTTGATTGTTTTCCAGTCAAATTTGAATCAAATTTGTCCTTAAAAAAAGTATTTTTATACTTGTTCAAAAAGCAAGTATAGACTGGTAAATTATTTCTGTTGCATATTCTTTTATCAAGTTAATTAATCAACATAACTAGAGGAGCAAAACGTGGTTACAACTCCAGAAAAAATTCAAAACCCAACAAATTCTGCATCTCCCAGTCAAGACAGAGTAGCAGTATTATTAATGGGATATGGCGAAGTAGAAAGTTATGAAGATTTTGCCAATTATAACGAACAAGCATTAAACTTACTCACTGCAAAATTTGCTCCAGTTCCTACCTGGATATATCCCCCTTTAGCAAAATTATTAGCTGTTTTTGACTTGCATGAATGGAGTCATCAACATGGCAACTTCATCTCACCTCATAACGCTATTTTTGAAAGTCAACGAGCAGGAATAGAAAAAAATCTCCAAATAAAATGGGGCGATCGTATCAAAGTATTTAAAGCCTTTAACTTTTGCGCTCCCCACTTACCAGAACAAGTATTAACACAAATTAAATCAGAAGGATTTGACAAATTATTGATTTATCCTTTATTAGTAGTTGACTCTATTTTTACCAGTGGAATAGCCGTCGAACAAGTTAATAAAGCATTAGTAAAATTAGCAGATAAAACCGAAAATTGGGTTAAAGGTCAACGTTATATTCCTTCCTTTTATAACGAACCAGACTATATTGATTTAATGGCAAAAATGGTAGAAGAAGAAATTGCTAATGACTTAGCAGTTGCTCATTTACCATCTCAAATTGGCATTGTTTTAACAAATCATGGTTGCCCCCACAAAGCCAAAGGTTTTACATCTGGAATTGATGAAAGTCAAACACTTTATGAGTTAGTAAGAGAACGTTTAATTAATCGTTTTCCTTTAATTTCTGTAGGTTGGTTAAACCACGATACTCCACTCATTGACTGGACTCAACCAGATGCTACAACTGCAGCCAAAAATCTCATAGAATTAGGTGCAACATCTATTATATTTATGCCTATTGGTTTTGCCACAGAAAACCATGAAACATTATTAGATGTGGAGCATATTATTGAAGGTTTACGTCGGAAACATCCAGAAGTAACTTATCGTCAAATGCCATGTGTAAATGACCGCCCAGAATTTTTGCAGATGGCTGCCGAGTGGGCTAACCTTTATATTGAGGAATTATTGAGTGAAAATGCTTTAGCTGTTAATCCTTCTTTAGCAATAGCACAAGCAAAGTCAACTCATAGCCATAGCCACAATGGTGAGCATGGACATTCTCACGACCATCATCATCACGACCACCATCACCACCATCATCATTAGAAAGGAGTCAGGAGTCAGAATTGAATTTTTGACAACTGATGGAAGTAATGGTGTAAAGTGACACCCCTAAAATGTTGGAATAGTAGGGCGGGTTAATCTGAATAATTGAACATCATTAACTTAACGTGAGACCCGCCCTCACTCCTAATATCAAATATGGTTGAATAGTTATTGTATAGTTG
>NZ_LGSU01000294.1 GCF_002260545.1 Hydrocoleum sp. CS-953
ATAGATTTCAAAATGTTTCCGAAAAGTCTATGGGGACGATCGGACAGCCCTGTTATCTCGACTATGCTCGGCATATTTGCGAAGCGGCGAAGCGTCTGGAAGGTCTGATCGGGCGCGTAATTACCTATGCCTCGGCTGATGTCGCAGAGCTTCGCCTGGTTGAATCGGTGCTCGTTTGGCAGAGCTTTCTTAAAGACTGTGTGTCCAGCACTGCAAAACAACCCAATGCTTTTCGGAAACCTTTTACTGTTAAATATTTGCACTGGGCAAAAAAAGCAGGTACGAAAATTGTTGTTATTAATACTTACCGGGAACCAGGGATGGAACGTTATTGGGTTCCGTCTATTCCAGAAAGTGCTTTGTTTGGTACAAAATTTGCCGAAGATTTCTTTTTAGTTAATGTTAATGGGGATATGGCATTTATCAATGGTACTATTAAACATTTAATTGCTAATGATTGGGTTGATAAAAATTTTATAGATAATTATACTAATCAGTTTGAGGAATTAAAAGCTTCATTAAATTCCCAATCTTGGTCAGAATTAGAACGCTTTTCTGGAGCCACCCGCGATGAAATGTATGCTTTTGCCAAAATGGTTGGAAAAGCAGAAAAAGCTGTCTTTGTTTGGAGTATGGGAATTACTCAACATGAGTGTGGGGAAGATAATGTTAGAGCTATTATTAATTTGGCTTTAACTAAAGGTTTTGTTGGTAGAGAAGGCTGTGGTTTAATGCCAATTCGGGGTCATTCTGGAGTGCAAGGTGGAGCTGAAATGGGTTGTTATTCTACGGTTTTTCCAGGAGGCAGAAAAATTAATTCTGAAAATGCTGAAGTTATGAGCAAACTTTGGGGTTTTTCTGTTCCGAGTCATCCTGGTTTAATTGCTTCAGAAATGATTGATAATGCGGCAGAAGGAAAGTTAGATGTTTTGTTTTCTGTCGGGGGAAATTTTTTAGAAGTTTTGCCAGACCCAGATTATGTAGAAGCTGCCATGAAAAGGGTAAGTTTGCGAGTACATCAGGATATTATTTGCTCTAATCAAATGTTAGTTGAACCAGGAGAAACAGTAATATTATTACCTACTACGACTCGTTATGAAATTCCAGGAGGGGTGACAGAAACTACGACGGAAAGAAGGGTAATTTTTAGCCCAGAAATTCCAGGTCCGAGAATTGGAGAAGCTCGCCCAGAGTGGGAAGTATTTATGGATTTGGCAAAGTTAGTCCGTCCGGAATTGGCTGATAAGTTAGAGTTTAAAAATACTGGGGAAATTCGTGAGGAAATTGCTTTGGTAATTTCTCAATATTCTGGTATTCAACATTTGAAAGAACCTGGAGATAATTTTCAATATGGGGGTTCTCATTTATGTTTTGGTTGGAATTTTCCGACACCTGATGGTAAGGCAAAATTTTCCATACTTTCTCCACCAAAAGAGGTGTTACCAGAGGGATATTTTTTAGTAGCAACTCGCCGAGGTAAACAGTTTAATAGTATGGTGCAGTCTCAGAAAGATGCAATTACTGGTGCTGTAAGAGAAGCAGTTTTAATTAATCCTTTTGATGCTGAAAAATTGGGGTTTAAAGATGGGGATGATGTGCGGTTAAAAAATGATTTGGGTGAATTAAAAGGGCGGGTTTATCTAGCTCCTATGAAACCTGGTAATTTACAAGTACATTGGCCGGAGGGAAATGTATTATTAGATAAGGGTAAACGTTCTGTTGAAGGTGTGCCTGATTATAATGCTTTGGTTTGTTTAGAAAAGTTGGATGAAGGTTAGGTGTTTAGAGTATTGCATTTGAGGTTTTTATCGCCTTATTTATACTTCTGTTTTAGACAACAATGATTAATAATTTTTGATGACTTTTATAGGGGTTCTCATAGGGGAAGTCAGAAGTTAGAAGTAATTTATGAGTTATTTTTTCATGGGGAAATGTTTCCCTACAGGATGCTGCGCAAATGCAAACAGCATTTAGTAATTTCCTAACCTTTCCTTCGACTGCTATACCGAATAATTAAGGTCTAAAACCTCTCCTGTTCAGGAGAAAAAAGAAAAAAATTATTTTGGTCAATCCTCTTCTTTTCAGGAAAGGTAATTATTAATTGTTAATTATAGCAATCTGCCCATTGGTTGTGACAATTTTTATGATACTTAATTTGAGCTGAAAACATGAGCAAATTCTGACTCCTAACTACCACCAAAATATTACAACTTAAATAGGATTGCTATATTAATTGTTAATTATTAATTCTTGAACTCTTTTTTGACTTTCTGTAACTAGAATACCAATACCAAAAAATAATGCCAGACCTTCGTCAAGACTTCAGTTATTAAATAATAAATNTGCTACTTAATAAAAATTTCTCCGAAAACTATATTAATTGTTAATTATTAATTCTTGAACTCTTTTTTGACTTTCTGTAACTAGAATACCAATACCAAAAAATAATGCCAGACCTTCGTCAAGACTTCAGTTATTAAATAATAAATAAGTAAGAGCAATGTTTTTAACAATTCGTTTCCAAAGTGCCAAGATATCTGATGTCTAAGAATCCTGCTCTCTAATCCCTCCTATCAAGAAGATGTAGCAAGAATGGGTGAGATTTGGTATAACTTTTTTGAATTTAGTATGAACTTTTCGGCATGCTTTTTACACCCAAAGG
>NZ_LGSU01000295.1 GCF_002260545.1 Hydrocoleum sp. CS-953
CCCCACTCCCTACTCCCTACTCCCTACTCCCTACTCCCTACTCCCTACTCCCTACTAAAGAATTATTGGCTCAAAGGTTGGTCTACTGAGCTTCAAAGATGGTATAAGTAAATTCAATAATTTATCTACCACCTGCTTCCAAGTAAAATTTTGGACTACCCATTGAGGGCCTGCTTGACGGGCCTGTTCCCTAAATAAATTTTTTTCAATTATTGTTTGCATTAACTCAATTAGATGGTCTTGTTCTGGCAGAACAAACCAAAGATTTTCCCCATCTTTAGTATGATTACTCTGGAGCTTACTATCAATTGCTAAGGCAAAGTCGGGGTGAGTAAAATCATCGGTGGGGCCACCTCTTGTACATATTACTGGTAAACCGCAGGCCGCTGCTTCCAAGACTGGCAAATTAAATCCTTCCGCTAAATAAGGAGATACATAAGCATCGGCAATTTGATAAAGTTGGGCTAGCTCCAGAAAGGAAAGAGTTTGACCAAAATAAATAATTCTAGATTCTATTCTTTCCATCTCTCTATCAGTAAGTGCAACTTGCCCAGCTTTAGCAATAGAATCTTTAGAAGGAAAAATAGCATCCCTACCTTTAAGGATGAGTTTAGTATCTGGATAACGCTCAACAATAGTAGCAAATGCTTTGAGTAAACGCCCCACCCCTTGACTACTATTGCACATTAACCCAACGTTGAGAAAAACAAAACAGTTATCAATGCCCAATTTTTGGCGCAGGGTATTTCTCTCATCTATTGGTAAAGGATGATAAATATTTGGGTTAACACCGAGAGGTACAACCGCGACCCGACTTTCCTCAGCACCACTGCGAATAAACCCCTCTTTTGACCAGTGGGAGGGAGTAATAATAATCGTATCTGATTGAGAATGAGCTTCTGCAAAGGAGTTTACACCCATTCCTTGAATAATAGATTTGGTAACGATACCCCACTCTGTACAACCAAAAATTGCTGTGCGCTTGGTTTTTGAGGATTTGAGATTAAAGGGAGCATACATCCGCAATGTGGCATCTGCTGGTTGTTGTGGTGCTGGGTTGGGAATGTTGCGTAATGCTATTTCTGCATTTTGGGGCAATAAACCTGTGACAGGTTGCCAACTTTTGCTAATGTAAGGCATATCCTGGTGGTAAATTTGCAGTTGGGGTCGCTTGAGCATTTCTAGTAGTTGGAATTGATTGACGATCGCGTAAGAGTGGGGTAAAAAACGCCAACCTTCAATAATTATATGCAATGGGTTATGACTCCTAAATCTTTCGGTGTTTTGGTAATTAGCTAAGAAAAATTATGGTACAAACAGAGCTAAAGTAAGTAATATTATGTTCGGTAGCATCCGTATTATATATTAGACATCTCCAGAAAAAAGGGAATAGGGAACAGGAAGAAAGAATAGATAATTTTTGGATGAGAATTGATTTGATTTTTAATTTTTGGAGAATTCTATTAGACATCTCCGAACAAGATTCTAGACTTTTTGCGCATAATAGGAAACAGGGAAATATTATTACTGCAAAGGTACGAAAAATGATTTTTTTTGAGTTACTTCTAGTTCTCCTGTTTCTATTAAAAAAAGAGCAAGTTTATTTTCTGAAGATATCTATTGTCAGATATAAAGAAGGAAGAATAAACAAGGTTTGAAACAAGGAAAAGCTTAAGTATTATACCATTTTCACAAAAGGCAGTTACATCTTAATTTTTGATTTATTTCTACAATAAAAAAATATAAATCCCATAAATTATGGAAATCCAACCTTTTTANGTATTATACCATTTTCACAAAAGGCAGTTACATCTTAATTTTTGATTTATTTCTACAATAAAAAAATATAAATCCCATAAATTATGGAAATCCAACCTTTTTCAATCTTTAATATTTATGTTTTTCTTCCCCCTGTTCCCTGTTCCCTGTTCCCTGTTCCCTGTGTCGTGACTGTAGCAATATTTTATGAAATTGGTATTAGTAGATATTTCCCAACAGTTTATAGGCTTCGATACCAGAGGACATGATTTAACGAAATTAGAAGTCAGAACTCAGAAGTTGTTTTTTTCATGGGGATAGGTGAGCAACCCTCCAAAAATATTTCACTTTAAAAGGCGAGTTTTTACAGCCAATTATTTTGATAAATTTTACTATACTTTTAGCTGTGCTACCTTCTTTTAAAAGTTAGTTAACTTCATTTATAACCAAACAATAAGATATTAAGCCTCTTCTTTTAAGGGGATGAAAAAAACAAACTTAAGTCTTTCAAGTCTTTGGCTTTCCTAGGTCATGCTGCACAAACAGGTAGAGGTACTGATAAATGTTAACTGATAACTGATAACTGAAATGACCAGCTTAGTAATAGCTGAAATTGTTGATATTTTTATTCTTTGGTCTTCCCACTCAATACAAGAGGTAATAAAATCGTAATTACACTGTAGACAATTTTTATCGCTATTAGTTTCAGAATAATGTTAATATAATTAATAATCATGCAATAAAAATTCTATTTTATTTGTCATTTTTTTTCTGGGTGCAGGTGCTAGATTTAGATAGTGTACTTTATTGCTTAACTTTATCATAAGTTATCTCCAACCTGGTGTTAATTTAGGTTGGTTATGCTTCAAGTAAATCTAGATATATTTATGAGAAGTCATTTAGGA
>NZ_LGSU01000296.1 GCF_002260545.1 Hydrocoleum sp. CS-953
GGCTAATTTAGCTATAGAAGAATTGATTAATTTCAATTTAGTTAAAAACTTTTTTATTAATGAAAAAATCAACTTAATATTACGACTGAATTCTCAAGGGGAAATTTTATTTAGTCAAGGATTCGATGGAGATAAACAGGCAGAAATACTAATACTTGAAAGGTTAAAACAACATCTACCTTTAGTTCAAAATCTAGAGCAAGAAAATTATCTTCCTAAAACAGGTATTATTATTTTACCAGAAACACCTATTCTAATTGCTGCGACTTCTGTTCCGAATGAAAAAGATGGTCTGAACAACGATACTCTAATTGTTGGAAGCTACCTAGATAATAAAATGATAGCAAGGTTAGCTGAATCCACAAAATTATCCCTAACCGTCAGTCGCTTGGAAAATAATTCCCTACAAACTAATCAGCAACTGAAAACTTCAGAAATAGTTGTAGAACCTTTGAGCGCTAATAAAATAGCTGGCTACAGAATTATCAAAGATATCTATGGTCAACCCGCTCTAATTTTCCAAGTAGAACTAGATCGAATAATTCATCACCATGGTAGATCGCTTTGGGGTTACTTTATTCTTTCATGGGTAATAGTAGGTTTCGTTTTTTGTGTGGTGACAATTACAGTTATAGAAAAATTGGTAGTCTCCCGCGTTTCCAAATTCAGCAAAGTTGTCAAGAAAATAGCCTCCAGTGGCAACCTTTCAACCCGTGTATCAATGTCAGGTAATGATGAGTTGTCTAGTTTGGCAGAGACGATGAATAAAATGCTAGAAGCATTAGAAAATTCTCAATTTGACCATCAAGAGAGTGAAGAGCGCTATCGACTAATGGCAGAAAACTCCACCGATATGATTTCTCGTCATTCTTGGGATGGAGTTATTCTTCATGTGTCACCCGCTTGTCATAGTCTCGTCGGATACTATCCATCGGAACTTGTAGGTACTCATCCAGAACAATTTTTTGCACCTGAAGATACTAGACTACTTGCCAAAGCTTATTATACTATTCTCAAAAAGCCAGTAACTTATACTCTTACCTACCGTATCCTGCATCAAGATGGTAGATACATTTGGTTTGAAACTACTGCTCGGACAATTCGCGATCCTGAAACAGGGAAAGTACAAGAAATTATTGCAGTTTCTCGTGATATTTCCGAGCGCAAACAAAGAGAACAAGAATTACAAGAAAGTGAAGCTGCTATTCGGAAATTATATCAAATAACTGCTGCTCCTTATCAACATAAAAATCAAGATAATTGTCTAAGTTATTGTTTTAATTATCGCCTCCAACAATTATTAGAAATGGGGTGTGAAAAGTTTGGTCTAGAAATAGGAGTATTATCTCGAATAGAGGATAATCAATATACTATTGTTGCAGCTAAAAGTCCCGATAATTCTATTGCTAAAGGACAAAAATTTGACTTAGAAAAAACTTTTATTTTTGCAGCTATAGGAGAAGAACCAATATGTTTTGAATCTATTAAATATTCGGGTTTTTATTCCAGTATAGATATGGCTTTCCCCATCGAAGCATATATGGGAGCGCCAATTATGGTAGGAGGTTCAGTTTACGCTACTCTTAATTTCTGGAGTCCTCAACCTCTTAGCGAACCTTTTAAAGCTGTAGATCAAGAATTATTAAAACTAATGGCGCAGTGGATAGGTGGAGAATTAGAACGTCAAAAAACGGCAAATGATTTAGCAAAAGCTAGAGATGAGGCACTTGCTGCTACTAGAGCTAAAAGTGAATTTCTTGCAACTATGAGCCATGAAATTAGAACTCCAATGAATGCAGTTATTGGTATGACTGGTTTACTATTAGATACTCCTCTCGAATTAGATCAAAAAGATTTTGTTCAAACTATTCGTAGTAGTGGCGATGCTTTACTGTCATTGATTAATGATATCCTTGATTTCTCCAAAATAGAATCAGAAAAATTAGACTTAGAAGAACATCCTTTTGATTTACAAATTTGTCTGGAAGAATCTATTGATTTATTAGCAGCAAAAGCTTGCGAACAAGGATTAGAACTTGCCTATTTTATTGACCCAGAAACTCCAACTATGGCAATTGGAGATATTACTAGGGTGCGTCAAATTTTAGTTAATCTCTTGAGTAATGCTGTGAAATTTACTGCTCATGGTGAGGTATTAGTTTCTGTTAGTGGAAGAAGGCTAGAAATAGAGGAAAATTTACAAAATTTGGCAGGAGAAAATATTTCCGAATCTAATACTTGTGATATCTGGCCGACATACGAAATACAATTTTCAGTTAAGGATACTGGTATTGGCATTCCTGCTAGTCGTATGAATCGTTTATTTAAGTCTTTTAGTCAAGTTGATTCTTCTACGAGTAGAGAATATGGAGGTACAGGTTTAGGATTAGTTATTAGTAAAAGATTAGCTGAAATGATGGGTGGTCAGATGTGGGTTGAGAGTATGGGTGTATTTGGTGGAACTCCCCCAGTAGGTTATAGATTATCTACTTTAGATGAAAAGTCGGCTAATATAAATGAAAAATTTGGTTCAACTTTCTATTTTACGATAGTCAATAAATGTAGCATTCAGACTGTTAAGGATAAATTAATTGAAAGTAATTATTTAGATGGTATTCAGCATAATTTAGTAGACAAAAGAATATTAATTGTTGATGATAATAG
>NZ_LGSU01000297.1 GCF_002260545.1 Hydrocoleum sp. CS-953
GGGTGTTACCTTCTGAAGTTTTGAACGGGTGGCAACAACGGTTAAATGATTCCAACTTTGAGTTACCCTCTGGGTATTGGTTGGAAGTTAAAAGAGAGCCGAAAAGTGAAATATCTAATACTTTCTCAGGTTTCTAGAAAATATTTTTTGAATCTGTAAAAATCTTGATTCATAGAAAGATAAAAAAGCTGGTTAATGGTAAGCATTCAGTTATTAGCTAGTCAGCTCTCAGGTATTATGGCAATAACTGCTAAGATTAGCAACTTAGCTTCTTATAATTACTTTTAATTTTTTATCAAAACTAATTCAAGTTATAGCTAACAATAAGTTAATCAAGCTATGACTAATAGCTGACTTTTGAATCCTTACGCAGTAATTAATTACTCTACAACATTAGCCAATCTGTTGTTTAGCTTGTTTAGCTACAGATACAGATGCTGATGGTGAGGTGTTGGAGAATAGTCTGTGAGAAAATATCAAGGGAACTTTTGAATAGGGGAGAGGTATAATGAATATCAAACCTCCATCCAAGAAGACTGCAAATTTACCCTAACACCCAACATCCAATTTTTTTAACTAAGAGAATTTTGTTTAAAAATAGGTAGACCTTCTGGAGATAAAACAATATTACCTTGACTATCTCGTTCTACATCAAGAAAGAGATAATTACCAGCATCATCTTTTTCTAAGACCAACTTTCCACCCTGCATTTTATAACTGGGAGGATGAAATTGAACCATACCTTGATGCTCAAATATTTCACCTTTATCATCCTTAAAAATTGGACTTACTACTAACTCTCCATTAACATCAAATACCCAATCTTGAGTTTGTGGGTCTCGCAAGGGAGTAGGATAAATAGGTAGACCTTTTGATGTTTTAATTAACTCCCCATTATTATCAGTAATTGGATAAATAAATACAGGTTTATCTTGATTATTATAAACCAGTTCATTAGTTTTGGGGTCTCTTAAAGGAATAGCACCTGGTAATGGTGGTTCGGGTACATCTAATTCTGGATGGGGTGGGTGTAAATTAGGTGAATTAGTATTAGGTAAAATTTCATAATGTTTGCTAAATTGAACTGCTGTAGGTGTAAAACCAGAACGTTTTAATAATGCTTGTATACCTTTTTGGTCGGCTGCAATTAATAAGTCAATATCACTTACTTCCATTTCTTGGGCTTTTTGAATTGCGGTATTTGCTAAGAGTTGAATATTTTCTGGTTGACGATGTTCTGGTTGAACGTACATTCCTAAAACTGAACCGATACGCCGAGGTAAAAAGGGATTTTCTAGTTCGTGTTCTTCTAAAAATTCTGCTGGTAAAGTAGGAGGTGGTGCTTCATCGTAGAAATAGATAAATATACAGCCAACTATTTGAGTTTGATTGTTAATTTGAGTTTCTAAAATATAACAATATGATAGAGGTTTATTGAGTTGGTAACTAACATATTTTTCGTAATCAAAATTGGGTTTAAGTTTCATTGATGGGTCGATATTAGCCCGTTCAGAGGCAAATCCTGCCCATAAGGGTGCTATTGCTTGACTATCTTCTGGAGTTGCTAATCTGTGGGTATAATTCATGGTTATTTAGTTGATATTTTGTTAATAATTTGTTGAATCTTTAGCTATGAAAAAAGAAGACCAAAAGTTTATTATTTGTAGGGGAGAATGGCATTCGCCCTCTATTTAGGAAATACTTGCAAATTATCATAACTTGATTAGGACTTACGCAGAAACCGGGTTTATCAACCAAATTTCCTGGTTTAAACAACAATATCACGGCAATAAACCCGGTTTCTTGTTTGCTTTGCGTAAGTCATGTTTATGTTGAATCTTACATTTCAAGAAAGCTTTTCAGAATCCCAATAATCTGACCTAAATTCCCTAAAAAATATTCATTTAGATCAATAGTAATAGTTTCACCTTCTAGCTCCAGAAATTTCCAGAGACTACCCGTGGTAATAACTCCAGAAATTTTTTTTACTTCATTTCCTTTTTGCTGATTAAATAACTGAGCAGCAATCATTTCTGCCATACATTGACCCAAACCTGTTTCTATATTATCATTTTTTGCCTCCACTAAAGTAACAACCGGAGCTTCTATAATTAACTGTTCGGGGGATTTGCTAATCATAAAGTCACAAAATCCATTTAAACCTCTCTGAGAATCGACAGTAAATTCCTTGCCAGAAAATAGACTTATTTGATTTGATAATTGTTTTTTTAGTTCAATTAGGATTGGCATAACTATCAGTTCAGACCGAGATTTTTCTGAATTAATTGACAGAGCTAATGGAATATTATAATCCAGAGTTTCCGATAAAAATTGGCTGTATTGTGATTCAGGAATTTTGGCAAATATGCCGTTTTTTTCTGAGAGTAAGATGCCAAATTCTGATTTTATTTGTTCGATTGTAAATTGGCTGTAAGACATCGATAAATTAGTAAAAAGTCTAGTTTAAAGGTAGTTGTTTTAGTAGCATTTTTGCTGGTGCGAAGCATGACGAGTGCTTTTCACAGGGGTGCGAATATGAGTACGTCGTCTAGGGTTGGTTAGAGTCGATGGAGGGTATTATCCCTCGCACCTCTCCTTCAGAACCTATCGTGCGACTTTCACCGCATCACGGCTCCTAGATAATCTTAGGCTTGTGACCTTTTGC
>NZ_LGSU01000298.1 GCF_002260545.1 Hydrocoleum sp. CS-953
CCCCTTTAACCAATCCTCTTCTTTTCAAGAACAGGAAATTATTAATTATTAATTATTGAACAATTCCCTATTCCCTACTTCTGCAAGGAGTCTAACTTTTATTGAATTTTAAAATTAGAATTCTTCATAACTTGCTGTAGCAGCCTGCTCATTATCACGTTTAGAACCGAGTAAATCTAGTTGGTATACTCTAATTACTGGCTTAGAACGACTTGCTCCCGTATTACGATCTTGCCAATAATCAAACTTCAAGGAGCCTTTTACCCCTATCAAGCTACCTTTACGAACATAGTCAGCAGCAACCTCTGCTTTTCTATCCCAAATTTCCAAATTGAACCAGTCTGGTTGGTCATTCTTACTAGAACGACGATTTACGGCCAAAGTTAAATTACAAACTACACTGCCTGATTCAAAATATTTAACATCAGGATCTCCACCTACCCTACCAACCAAAGTTACAACATTTAAACTCATATACTATAGAATATATTAATTAATTTCTAATTTTACCAAAAAACAGGGTTTAAGTCCTCACCCTTGTAAAGCAAATTTATATTATAATATAAATTCTCATAAGAGATATCTAACACTCTAAAAACCTATCTTATATAATCAATAGAGATAGCAAACAATAGAGAAAACAAGTTTTTTTCAGCCCGTGAACTGTACAAAATGGCATATAGGAATAGGTTTTATAAGTAGAGAGAAACCTTGGAAAAAACACTATATGTGGATTAGATATCGCCAGGTATTTCATTATAAGTAGTTTCAGTGAACTACGAATTCTGGATTTTCAGAATAATCTCCTGGCTTTTGTCAAACTTATAACTATATCCTAAGAGGACTAATTACTCAAGCAACTCCTAAATCAAATACTTCCTCCGGATTTTGTCCCTATTGTGTCGCACTAAGAAACCAAGGACAGTTAAACTTGCTTATATCATTTTTGATACAGTCCTAGTAGACTGAGGAATATATCATAAAATCTACCTCAGCTATATTTCTTTATAAATNTTTTGTCAAACTTATAACTATATCCTAAGAGGACTAATTACTCAAGCAACTCCTAAATCAAATACTTCCTCCGGATTTTGTCCCTATTGTGTCGCACTAAGAAACCAAGGACAGTTAAACTTGCTTATATCATTTTTGATACAGTCCTAGTAGACTGAGGAATATATCATAAAATCTACCTCAGCTATATTTCTTTATAAATTATTAAATAAACTTAAGATTTGATTTTGGGGGTCAAAATCTAGTGGGTCTGATAAATAGGTTTTCCTTGTCTCGGGACATGGGAATTGACTTGGGTACTGCGAATACACTTGTATATGTATCTGGTAAAGGTATTGTTCTTCAAGAGCCATCTGTAGTAGCTATTGACCAGGAGCAAAAAACTTCTATTGCAGTGGGAGAAGAAGCTAAAAGGATGTTAGGGCGAACTCCTTCTAATGTAATTGCGATGAGACCTCTAAGAGATGGGGTCATTGCTGATTTTGATACAGCAGAATTAATGCTGAAACATTTTATCAGGCGAGTCCATGAAGGAAAAACTTTAGTATCTCCAAGAATTGTTATTGGCATTCCTAGTGGAGTAACTGGCGTAGAAAGACGAGCTGTAATGGAAGCTGCTTCTCAAGCTGGTGCTAGGGATGTACGGTTAATTGATGAACCTGTTGCTGCTGCTATTGGTGCGGGGTTGCCTGTAGCCGAACCTACTGGCAATATGATTGTGGATATTGGTGGGGGAACTACAGAAGTTGCTGTTCTGAGTTTACAAGGGACAGTTCTGAGTGAGTCTGTGCGTGTAGCTGGGGATGAATTGAATGATGCTGTTACTCAGTATATGAAAAAAGTCCATAACTTGGTCATAGGTGAGCGAACTGCGGAAGATATTAAGATTAAATTGGGTTCAGCTTATCCGACTCAGGATGATAATGAGGCATCAATGGAAGTTAGGGGTATACATCTATTATCTGGTTTACCTAGAACTGTCACAGTCAAAGCAGCAGAAATTCGAGAAAGTATGACTGAACCTTTATCTAAAATTATAGAGGCGGTTAAGCGAACTTTGGAACGCACTCCCCCTGAACTAGCAGCAGATATTATCGATCGGGGTATTATGTTAGCTGGTGGTGGTGCTTTGTTAAAGGGGATAGATACTTTAATTAGCCATGAGACTGGCATTATCACTCATATTGCAGCAGACCCACTTTGTTGTGTAGTTTTGGGTACTGGCCGTGTTTTGGAGAATTTTAAACAGCTTGAAAGGTTTTTCAGTGGGCAAGCTCGCTAAGGTCTGGTTATGTTATTTGAGTACGCACTAAAGGGCTTTTCTGGGATAGTTTTTTTGATTAGAACTTAAAGATTATTATGTTAAGTCTGCTTAATACATCTATAAGTTCACTAAGACTATTAATTGCTAATATAGCATTTCTAAGTAAGCTTGAGGTACAGTTGTCTTTTTTATTTTCTGTTCCCTAGTTTCCTAAAACGTAGAATTTTGTACCTCACGCTTTTTCGGAATTATTAATAGCCAATGGTTAATTATATTTTTCAGAATTAAATGTTAGACCAAGCGTGAAAAAAGAATGTTATAAATAATCAGGGTAATTAAAATAATTTGATTGGGTTTCCCTTTGATTAAAAAGGGATATTCAAGCCAATAAAT
>NZ_LGSU01000299.1 GCF_002260545.1 Hydrocoleum sp. CS-953
TTTTAAGGCTCGTTCAATATTTAGCATTCTTCTGGCCAATTTCTGCTTGAACCATTTTACCTTATTTCCCAACAACTCTAATATATTGACACTGCAAGGAATCGGCAATTTCTGGTGTAATTAGACCACTGATGGAACAAGGAACTAATGCATCACAGGGAATATCCCACCAGTTATGATCCTGTGAGATGTTCTTGCAATTCGGAAGATCGGCTCGCTGGGGGACTATATCATAAGTCATAATACTTGCTCCCAGTTTTTGGAGAGCTAGAGCAGTAGCTTTACCCACCTTTCCCGAACCATGAACCAGAAAAACTAATCCCTCAAGATTTTTTCCAAAAATACCTTGAATACTACCCACTACACCATAAGCTGTGGCAATACTCGGGTCAACTTGAGAATCTAGAGATGCCAGAATATAAGGACAGTGGTTTCTGAGATATTCCATGTCCTCCAAGGAAGTATTTAAGTCACAACCAGTGTACATCAAACCGTTAAGATCATTCAGCATAGAACCGATAAAACTCAATAGATCTTTCTTGCAGGCTTGACAATCGGCCATCGCTACAACAATTTTACCACCGCTAAAACCTGTATTGTACAGACGATGTTTATGGGTCATAACGAGGGACAAATTTCTACAGTCCTCCCAAGCAAGTGTCTGAGATTTATAAGTTTTGACCCTCAATCCACCGTTACTGGGCTGATTCAGGGTTGGTCTGTCTAACCCAATAAAGCATTGCAAACCATCTCTATCTTTCTGAATAATTTTCATCTAAACTAAATTTGTTATACTATGGTGGATTATATGACAAAGGTTTAAAAAAAACATCAATTCTCTGACAAATTTGTTCCNAAGCAAGTGTCTGAGATTTATAAGTTTTGACCCTCAATCCACCGTTACTGGGCTGATTCAGGGTTGGTCTGTCTAACCCAATAAAGCATTGCAAACCATCTCTATCTTTCTGAATAATTTTCATCTAAACTAAATTTGTTATACTATGGTGGATTATATGACAAAGGTTTAAAAAAAACATCAATTCTCTGACAAATTTGTTCCTGTCTTTCTTGCCTCTTCTACCCAACCATCAAACTTATCTTGATTTTTCTTGACCCACTCCTCTGCATGGCGACGGAAATCTTTTGAGTTATTTTCACCATCTTGTACGAGTTTTTGTTGAGCATTAACATCTTCAATAGGAATTGAAACCAGCTCAAACAGACGTTTAGCTGCTGGATTAGCTTGCAAAAATTTATTGTTTGCTACTATCCGCACCCTATCAACCGCAATACCTAGATTTTTTCCATCTAGCATAGTTTCTTGTTCTGAAACTTCTCCCTGTTCTTCTGGTAGAGAAGTGAAAGGAACTTCTATCCAGATTGCATCCTTACCAGGTTCTAACACTGCAGGTGCCCAGTGAGGAGNCATGGCGACGGAAATCTTTTGAGTTATTTTCACCATCTTGTACGAGTTTTTGTTGAGCATTAACATCTTCAATAGGAATAAACCAGCTCAAACAGACGTTTAGCTGCTGGATTAGCTTGCAAAAATTTATTGTTTGCTACTATCCGCACCCTATCAACCGCAATACCTAGATTTTTTCCATCTAGCATAGTTTCTTGTTCTGAAACTTCTCCCTGTTCTTCTGGTAGAGAAGTGAAAGGAACTTCTATCCAGATTGCATCCTTACCAGGTTCTAACACTGCAGGTGCCCAGTGAGGAGTGTAAGTATAATAGAGAATAGGTTTTTCTAGTCGGTTGCGAGCTACTACATCTGCCAACAAAATATCATAATTACCTTGATCGTGTTCAACCGTATCCCTCAGTCCATAAACATCCAAGTGATGCTCAATCACCAATTCACAACCCCATCCAGGATTACAACCTGTTAAGTTAGCTTTGCCATCACCATCCGAGTCAAAAAGTTGGGCAATTTTGGGATCTTTAAGTTGGTCTAAGCTAGTTATTTTATATTGATCGGCGGTTTTTTTGTCAATTTGATACCCTTGCAAAGCATTGTCAACAATAATTCCCACCCGCTGGAATTTATCTTCGCCTCCGTTTTCTATAAAAAATTTATTTTGGAGTTTTTCCCAATGATTGGTGTAGAAATCTAAGTCTCCGTTACTGACAGAAATATGCACTATGGGAACACTGAGCTGTTTGACGGCTTCAGTTTGATAACCAAGTTTTTCTAGACCAACATTAATAATTTCTGTTAAAAATACTGCATAGGTTGAGATACTAGAGCCAGAGCTTACTCTTACCCCTTTACCCGGCATCGTTTTGTCTGTTGATTCAGGATTAGATTGGATAGTCGGTTGACAGGCAATTAAACTGATTGACAAAAAAGCTAGAACTATTTCTAATAAGTGTTTTTTTCTTTTTCGTTTCATTTTCGTCCTTCAAGCTAGTTTTAGTGAAGCAATGGCTTAATTTTATTCCAGAGAGCTAGTGGGTATTATACCATTTCTCAAAAATCTTGCTATATTTGATTGGGTGGAGGAGGGACGTTGCATAAGGGCGTCCGTACGGGAGTGTTGGAGGAGGGGGGAAGAGACATTGCATAAGGGCGTCCGTATACAGAAGAATAATGAATATTAACTGGATAATAATTAGGGAATAATTTATTTTATTTGTGTTAATTACTTGATAACTGAAGTGTCACTCA
>NZ_LGSU01000003.1 GCF_002260545.1 Hydrocoleum sp. CS-953
CAACGGATAAAGTCTGAGTCGAAATTTCTCAGAGATGATGGGTAAAACTATAACGTCTTAGTTTTTAGACTGGTCTTTTTTCTCCTTATATTAAAAATTATTCAACGGATAAAGTCTGAGTCAAAATTTCTCAGAGATGATGGATAAAACTATAACGTCTTAGTTTTCAGACTGGGCTTTTTTCTAGTTTATTGCTAATTATTTAACCCAGATCAAGTCTGAGTCGAAATTTCTCAGAGATGATGGATAAAACTATAACGTCTTAGTTTTCAGACTGGTCTTTTTTCTCCTTTGTTAAAAATTATTCAACGGATAAAGTCTAAGTCGAAATTTATCAGATATGGTGGGTAAAACTATAACGTCTTAGTTTTTAGAC
>NZ_LGSU01000030.1 GCF_002260545.1 Hydrocoleum sp. CS-953
ATACTAAACAACTATTGAATCTGAAAAATAATATGACTATCCGTAATAACCCAGAGATAATTTGCAAAAGCTTGAATACTTTAAGTCAGGGTTTATACCCTTATATTGTCAAAGAAATGGAAGTAACTTACCCAAATGAATGGGTAAAGACTGCCAGACCAATTTTAAATATTGCCAAAAAAGATGACTTAGAAAAAAAACTTCAAGAAGATATATATTTACAGCTAAAATTAATCTCAAAAACATGGGATAATGTATTCAAAAAAAATAACAATTTGAGTAAAACAATAGTAGAAGAACTTATAGAAGTGCGCAATAAATGGGCGCATGGTACTCCATTTTCTATTGATGATACTTACCGTGCCCTTGACAGTATTGCCAGACTTCTTAAAACTATTGAAGCTGAAGCAGAAGTACAAGAAGTAGAAAAAGAAAAACGAGAAGTGTTACGACTTCTATCTCAACAACAATTTCGTTACGAAAATCTCCATACTCCTTCTATTTCTCCAGAAGAAGAAAAGAAGATTACAAAGAAATTAAATGAGATATTGGAAAAAATTTCTTTTCAAAATCCTTCTCTTTTAGAAGTTGCTTTAACTCACCGAACTTATCTTTATGAAAATCCTACAGAAGTAAGCGTAGATAATAATCGTTTAGAATTTCTTGGTGATGGTTTACTGAACTTTCTTAGTGGAGAGTATCTCTATAGTAAATACCCAAAAATGAAAGAAGGTGAAATGACTCAAAAACGTTCTAGTTTAGTAGATAATCAACAATTAGCGAAGTTGGCGAGAGATTTAAACCTTGGAGAATTTATTCTGTTAAGTAAAGGAGAAGAATCACAGGGAGGCCGTGAAAATAATTCATTACTAAGTGATGCTTTTGAAGCAGTTATTGCAGCTTATTATATTGATTCTGGTATTGAAGCAGTGCGCAATTTTTTAGAACCAATTTTTGCTGAAGCTCTTAAAAATTCTGCTAATTATGTGGATGAAACAGAATTTATTAATATTGATAACCCTATAGGTTATCTTCAAGAAAAGGTACAATAAAAGTTCAAAGTTGAGCCTACCTATGAAGTTGAAAGAGATGGTGGTTATGACCATCAACCAGAATATATAGCTAGAGTTTTTATAGGGGATGAAGACTATGGTGAAGCTAAAGGTAGTAGTAAAAAAGAAGCAAAAAAACAAGCTGCAAAAAATGCACTATCTAAATTGAAACAAGAAGGATTAATATTGCAAAAAATGCACTATCTAAATTGAAACAAGAAGGATTAATATAGATAAATATCAATGAATTTCAGATTACCAAATGATAGATAA
>NZ_LGSU01000300.1 GCF_002260545.1 Hydrocoleum sp. CS-953
GTTCTTGTAATTTTGTGAGTGACTCTATCGGAGTAATATCTGATATTTTGTTATAAGCAAGGTAGAGTCTTTCTAAGTTTGTTAATGATGCTAAAGGAGTTAAGTCTGATATTTGATTATTGTGTAAAACTAATCTAGTTAAATTAGGCAAAGAAGCGATAGGTTTAACATCGGAAATTTGCCTGCTCATTAGATTTAATCTCTCAGTGAAAGATGCTATTTGAGCAGCTTTAGGACAATCTTCCGTACCAAATTTTACTAAAATTGCTTCAACAGTACGTTTAGCTTCTGATGAAATATTATCTTTTTGATTACACCAATCAAAAAAATTATCGAAATTGGTAACTTGAGCTTGAGTAGTAGATTTGGGAATACTAGATATTCCAATAGTAAAAATTATTCCTAGAAGAGAATTTAAAACACAATTCATAATACTGGGATAGTTGATAGTCATTTTTTTGATTTTTTCCACTTGAGCAAAGACCAAAAAATTATACACTAGACTTGTCGCTTAATAACTTAAAAAATTGCAAAGAACCCTCATTTCTAAAGCTTGTAGTTATTAAGGAGAAAAAATACTTGAAATAATTGCTAATATCAAATCCGCTTGCTACAGTTCGCGATAAATCAGAGTAATAAGAAACCGGGTTTGTGGGAGGTAGATGTTATAGCGCTACGCGCTAGGGAATAGGGAATAGGGAATAGGGAATAGTAGACTAATAAAGGGTTTTAGGATTTAGAAATGTCAAGAGCCNAATAGGGAATAGGGAATAGGGAATAGTAGACTAATAAAGGGTTTTAGGATTTAGAAATGTCAAGAGCCTTAATGCGTAGCGCTATAATATGCTGGAGCATTTAAAACAAACCCGGTTTCTATGCTTTTTGAACCGATACTACCGGATTTGATATAAAACCTAGATATAGCAATTAAATTTAAGTAGAGTGTGGTAAATTTTGTAGGTTATATTAAATCTATTTGCTTTCGAGAAAAGAATTCTACTATTAGTATTGGTACAAACTCTAAGTCTATTAGTTTGGTAGAGGTTTAGTCACCAAACCCCTATATACTACCGGATTTAATATTATGTATCAAAAAGAAGATTTTCTATGTCGCCCTATTATTATTCAATACAACTATATTTTAATCCTATAAAACATTACGAGTAAAAATTTTAGCACATCAAGAGTGCTTGTGAACTTAATCCACTTGATAAACTTATGAAACAATAGTTCACCTAATATCAAATCCCCTTACTTTGGAATTAGGAGATTCTAAAAAAGCCAAAAACTCCAAGTAGGACTGGGGTTGGCTAACCAAACCTCTAAGAGGTATTAATTGTACTAAATACTACCGGATTTAATATAACCGAAAACTAAAATTACTATTCCAGACAAAATACTCTTATCTATCCCTAAAAATTTCTGAATTTTCTCTACTCAAAATTCATTCAACCCTTTTTGAGAGTTTTAATCACAATTAAATCCATATACCACTGAATTATTGGAGCTAATAAACTATGCAATTTATCTAATAAAGTCATTTCTAAACCAGGAGCAATTACAAAACTTTTTTTCCTCACTCCCCGCAATATTTCAACAGCCATATCCGTTGCATTCCATAACCCAGAAGTAGCAGTAATATTTTTAGTTTCTAAAGGCTTAGTTTTATTCNGTTTTAATCACAATTAAATCCATATACCACTGAATTATTGGAGCTAATAAACTATGCAATTTATCTAATAAAGTCATTTCTAAACCAGGAGCAATTACAAAACTTTTTTTCCTCACTCCCCGCAATATTTCAACAGCCATATCCGTTGCATTCCATAACCCAGAAGTAGCAGTAATATTTTTAGTTTCTAAAGGCTTAGTTTTATTCTCTTCCTCTAATTGTGGCGTATCTGTATCAGGTGGATAAACAACAGAAACAGAAATTCCAGATAACTTCAACTCTCCCCGCAAAGATTCTGCTAAACCTCGAATAGCAAACTTACTAGGACAATAGGGAGTATAACCATAAATTCCTATCAAACCAGCACCAGAAGAAATCATCACTATTTGCCCTTTTTTTTGTTGTTCCATTATTGGCAAAACAGCTCGTACACAATAGAGAGAACCAAAATAATTAATCGCCATTGTTTGTTCAAATATTTCTATTGGTAACTCCCGAAAATAACCAGGATAAGAAATACCCGCAGCAGTAATTAATAAATCTGGAACACCTATTTCCTTTATAGTTTGGTGAATCCCATTTTCTACTTCTAATCTATTAGCAACATCTACAGATACAGCAATTATTTTCTGTTTTGAATTAACCACATTAGTAGTTATTTCTACTCTTGCTGCTTCTAATTTTTTAGAGTTACGAGCAATAATTGATATATTGCTTCCTTGACTAGCTAATAGTTTAGCAATTTCTTTACCAATACCACTAGAACCACCTGTAATAATTGCGTGTTGCCACATAAATTCCGAATATATATTAACAGTAAGCTAGTGAAGATAATTTCTCAAGTTCCTAAGTCAGTGACTGATGTATATGGATGAAGTCAGAATTAACAATACAGAAGACTATTTTTACTTTAGTGGCGATCGCTCTTTTTGTCACAAATGTGGTTCAATAATTGATAATTGATAATTACCTCTCCCTAAAAGGAAGAGGATTGAATAAAA
>NZ_LGSU01000301.1 GCF_002260545.1 Hydrocoleum sp. CS-953
GTATTACATTCTTTTTTAGAGGGAATAGTTGATTAATGAACAATGGATAATGAATAATGGATAATTAGGGCAGTATGAACGAGTTAGATAGAAATAGGGAGAGAAAATTAGATATTTCCAAAACTCTTTCATTATCAATTATCAATTATTAATTATTAATTATTAGTTATCAATTATTAGTTATTAGGAGAGGCTTTAAACCGGATCGATTAATTATCAATAGGTAACTTAACTAACTGGTTATACCAATTCCGATGAATTAACGCTATACTTGGATAAAACTTCAGTTATTAAGTAATTAAATTAAGATCATTACTTTTTTGTTAGAAAAGAGCAATTTTAGCATTAATTATTCTTGTTTTTACTTCTCCCGTACGGACGCCCTTATGCAACGTCCCTACACTACCCTACTCCCTTACTTCAATCAAATATAGAAAAGTTTTTGAGAAATGGTATTACTACTGTTTGAGGCAATCAAATAAGTTTCATACTCCAAAGAATTCATAAACTCCCGAAGTTCAGTTTCATTAGTTCCCATTTGTTGTAAACCAAATCTATTAATCTCACAAATAATGTATGGAACATCATATTTACCAATTGTATTTACAGCTCCTTAGAGCGATGGTTTTGAAGTGTTTGCTGAATTTATGACTATTGCATGGAGAAATAGTATACTCATTTTATTAAGCACCTAGAACTTTGCTGACTATTGCATGTAGAAATAGTATACTCATTTTATTAAGCACCTAACCTCCAACTTTTAGGGTGTGCTGAATTTATGACTATTGCGGATGGAGAAATAGTATACTCATTTGCTTAAGCACCTAAAACTTTGCTGACTATTGCATGTAGAAATAGTATGCTCATTTTCTTAAGCACCACCTGAAACTGAGAGTGGATGCTAAATTTCTGATTTCCCAATTATGAAAACTCATCCAACTCTTCACACAAATCTTGTAACTTCTGATGCTCTACCTTCCTAGAAGAACGCCGATATTTTTTACTAGCTAACTTAGGTTCAAACTTTTGTTTACCACCAGAACTCATCTTCGCCTTCATATTTGACTCAGCATCAGGTTTTTGCTGCAATACCTCCTGTCGCGCGATCGCCTCCTCCAAAAACATCAAATAATATTCATACCTATCCCATTCACCCCTAACCACACAGTTAGGTTCATCTCGATGTAAACAATCACTAAACTGACAACTCCCCTCCGCCAAAAACTTTCTAGCTTCTGGAAACAAATACGCCAACTCTATAGGTTCGCAGTCTAACTGTGGTTGATTAAAACCCGGTGTATCCGCTAACAAACCCCCATTAGGCAACTCAAATAATTCAACATGACGAGTAGTGTGTCGTCCCCGCGACAATTTTCCAGACACAGCACTCACCCGTAGATTAACATTAGGAATCAAATAATTAATCAAACTCGACTTCCCCACACCAGACGGACCAGAAATTACAGTAATTTTATTCCTCAGTTTTTCCCACAGAGAATTCGAGCTATTCTTTTCTACTCCCAAACCAGCTTCCGTTTGCACACTAATAAAAAAAGGTTCATAACCCCACTCAGAAATTTGAGTGCGCCATTCTTCCATTTTTGTTGCAGATACAAGGTCGCATTTACTCAAGCACAAACATATATCTAAACCTGTTGACTCAGCTTTAACTAAAAATCTCGTTAAAGCAACAGGATCTAAATCTGGTTCTGCCAAAGCAAATATCAACATTACCTGATTTGCATTAGCTATAGGAGGGCGATCGAGTTCTGTTTCTCTCGGTAAAACCTCTGCTACAGCACCTCGTCCACCCACCCAGTCTGGGTCTTCTATAATTACGCGATCGCCCACCATTACTTTTTGGCCAATTTTCTTCAATCGCGATCTACGGGTACACAGGAGAAAATCAGGTAAATTTTCTCTTGTATTTTTTACCGAGTTATGATTTTTCTCAAGCTTAACTTGGTAAAAATTTGCCTGAACTGCGACAACTGTCCCTAAGCACTGATTATCAGTCTCTAATATGTCAGCTATTTCTGAAGTCCAATTCATGCCACCATTTCTGGGCAACGCACCTTAAGGACAAAATATTCAGACTGGTCTTTTATTTCTTCTATTTGATAACCTTCCACAATCAAACTATCAGGTACTTGCTCTATTGGTTCCCCTGGGTCTAGCCAAACTTCTAAAATTTCTCCAGGCATCATCTTTTCCAGATATAGTTTTGTTTTAACAAAATTAATTGGGCAGGGAGTACCTCGCAGATCTATTTGAGCATCTGACTTTTGTTCTTCCTGGATTTGGGGTTGAGAATCCATAGTTAAATATTGTTTCTCCAGTTTTTGGCTTTGTTGTACGAATATTCTTAAATCCTTGCAGTGTAATACTCGCATCTTTGACATAAAATTTTTTTATAAATATTCATTTTATCATGCTTCTACAACTTTTATGGAATAAAGCCAAAATTTTTTATCATTATTTGTAGTATTAGCTTGAGTGTAATACTATAATCTAATTTATACAGAAAGTATATTTAGGTATCATAAAGATTTAACACAAATATAGTCTTATGTAGTTAAATATAGTCATATGGTCTCCAGGAATTTGGGCGACTATTGACATAATCTAACAATGTCTGCGATCATAGAAAATTAAATAGCCTCAAGAGTCAACGAT
>NZ_LGSU01000302.1 GCF_002260545.1 Hydrocoleum sp. CS-953
ACCAAATACCATAACTTAATAATCACATACTCCATCAGTAATTTATCAGTATATATAGATGAACTTGCCAATAAACATATAATCAATTTTTCTCCTCAAACAACACTATTTTGGAATTTATCTCCTCCTTTTTCTTCCCTAATTCATGTTAACAACAATAATACAAGGTTATATGATTTGATTTATTATATAATATTACTATCTCCCGTCGCAATTCTGATTTATTTGATTCTGGAAAAAATGATACCGTTTCACGGAATTCAAAAGTCGTAGGGGCGTTTTGCTATCGCACAACTCCGTTAACGCTACGCGACATATAAAACGTTTCGGCGCTTGAGCCGACATGAATGCTCCGCATTCCGATAGGAAAGTTGTGCGTAGCTAATGGTCATTCGCCCGTACAAAAGTCATGCATTAAGATTTTATCAGCTCAAAACTTTGAGCAGCTCAGTAATTTCAGGAAATAATTTCACATTTAAAGTTGCAAACTATTTGTGAAATCTTTAAAGTTAATTGGTATTCAAAACTATTCTAAGGAACAAAAATAATGTTAAATTCAATTCACAAAAACTGTCCTATTTGTGGTTCTTCAGAGGTAGAATATTTCTTTTCAATGCTCAATATGCCAGTGTACTGTAATTTACTCTGGTCAGAAAAACAACCAGCAATTGATTGCCCGAAAGGAGATATTAAACTTAGTTTTTGTCCTAGCTGCGGTTTTATAGAAAATCAAGCATTTGACGAAACAAAACTATCTTATTCTCAGGATTATGAAAACTCCTTACACTATTCATCCCGATTCCAAAAGTATGCAGATTCTTTAGCACAAAAATTAGTTGAAAATCACAATCTAAAAGGCAAAAATATTATTGAAATTGGTTGTGGGAAAGGTGATTTTTTAGTCTCTTTATGTCAACTTGGAGATAATCAAGGTATTGGTTTCGACCCGACTTATGTTCCGCGTACAGAACATAATAACATGAGTAATAAAATTACATTTATTCAGGACTTTTACTCAGAAAAATATCAAGAATATGGTGCTGATTTTATTTGTTGTCGTCACACTTTAGAACATATTCCTAATCCGAATGATTTACTTAATTCTCTGAGAAAAGCAATTGGCGATCGCTACGATACAAAAGTTTTTTTTGAGGTTCCTAATTCCAGCTATATCTTAAAAAATCTTGCTGTTTGGGATATTATATATGAACACTGTGGTTATTTTATTCATAATTCTCTGATTCAAGCTTTTCTGAATAATAATTTTCTAGTTACTGAGGTTTATGAAACTTTTGAGAGTCAATTTTTATGTTTGGAAGCTGTTCCTGCTACAACAACAGCAACGAAAAAAAGTCAAATAATTTCTGATGTGGAAAATATTCGTGATGAAGTTGTTAAATTCAATCAGCTTTTTAATGAATTAATTAACAAATGGCAGCAAAAATTTGATGAATTTACTAACAAAAATAAAAAAATTGTAGTTTGGGGTGCTGGGTCTAAAGGTGTAACTTTTTTAAATTTATTGAAAGAGTATAATGATATTGAGTATGTTGTCGATCTCAATCCTCGCAAACAAGGAATGTATATTGCTGGAGCTGGTCAAAAGATTGTTTCTCCAGAATTTTTGCAAGATTATCAACCAGAAATTATCATTATTATGAATCCTATATACGAACAAGAAATTAAACAGCTTACTGATAATTTAGGCTTAAAACCTGAATTTATTTTAGTTTAGATTAATATCATGTCCGGATAATTAGTTATAAAAAAACTTTCTCCTTCTTCTCCTCTTCTTCCTCTTCCTTTTCCTTCTCCTTCTTCTTTCTTGTTTCTTCCCTCCTGACTCCTGTACGGGCGTTAACGATAGTTATGCGAAGCTAACGGCCGTTTCGCGGAGCGACATGTTTGCGGAGCATTCCGTCAGGAAAACGCCCCTACGACTCCTGACTCCTCCCTCGTTATTTATAACTGTTCAACCGGACATGATATAAAGTGGATTTGGCAACAATTAGATTACTCAAAATACCCTGTTAATATCACATCTGTTTGAACAGTTATTGTATAGTAGGGGAGTAGGGGAACAGGGAAATAAGAAAGCTGGGGGTAGGGAAATTATCATTTACAGCAGTTTTCATGATGGGTAGATTACAATAGGGAGATTTCATAAATTAAGAAAGGGAGTTGCAGCTATTACCGAATAATTAATAATTAATAGTTAATAATTAATAATTAATAATTAATAATTAATAATTAAGAGTTGAGAGACTGTTTGTAAAATAAGTATTAAGAAAAAAGTTTCACAACTCAATCAACTAGCTTGAATAAGGCAAGGGATTGAAATAACTCTACAGAGGGAGGAGGTATGACTATTCATACTCAATCAGTTAGTTGTGAATTTCTTGATAACAAATAATTGTTTTTTTGCCTCCATACCTCCATACATATTCCCTCCATACCTATTCCCTCCATACCTATTCCCTATCTTCTTTTTTTATATTTCCTGATACATTCAACCTCTAATACCAATTACCATGCATTAATGCTATACTTCGGCTATACTTCAACAGTTAAATATTTACCAAGATTCAAAATCTTTTTTTGACAATTATTAATTGGTTAGTATAGATTTTTCCTACTTTTAACCTCTCCCCACACCTCCCACACTCCCCACACTTCC
>NZ_LGSU01000303.1 GCF_002260545.1 Hydrocoleum sp. CS-953
TATATTCACTGTTTAGAAAACTATAAAACAGAAAGTGAATGGATAGCATTTATAGATTTAGATGAATTTTTGTTCTCTACAAAAAAATCTAATTTACAAGAAATATTAGAAAAATTTGTTGAGTATCCAGCAGTAGGAGTAAATTGGTTAAATTTTGGTCCTTCAGGACATGAAAAACAACCGGAAGGGTTACAAATAGAAAATTATATTAGACGCTCAGAAGTCAGTTACGAAGCAAATAAACATATTAAGTCTATTGTTAGACCAGAGAAAGTAATTGCTCCTTTAAACCCTCACGAATTTTCTTACACAGATGGGTTATTAGCAGTTACAGAAAATTTTCAAGAGATCAATGGATTCATGTCTGAGACACATTCTGTAGAAAAACTGCGGATTAATCATTATACAACTCGTTCTAAAGAAGAGAGTAGAAAAAAAATGATGCGTGGTAGACCAACTACTCAGAAAAAGAGAGCTTGGTCTCATTTTAAAACAAGACATGAAGTATTTGACAGAGTAGAAGATTTGACGATTCAAAGATTTCTACCTCAGCTCAAAAAAAATATAGAAGCTAATTTAATAAATTTTAAAGCCACAACAAAAATGAAAAACAATACTCTAGTAAAAATCCTCAATGTTAAAAATTTGGAACCAGTTTCAGAATATTTGTTTGGATGTCAAATAGTTAAACCAATAATAGAGGCAAAAATTAATACATACAGTATAGAAATTGCTGGTTGGGTTTTAGGAAAAAATGCTCCGGTAGAGACTGTAAGATTGATTAATCAAGGTAAAGTTATCCGTAAAGTTACTGTTAATAGAAATTCACCAGAAGCAACAAAAATATATCCCAAGAACTTGCTGGTTAAACAGTGTGGTTTTTCTACAATAGTAGGGTTGGCTGGATTACCCCTAAAATCAGAAATAATAGTAGAAGCTATATTGCCAAACAATACTCAAGTTGCCATAGCAATTATAGAATTTGAGCGTTTAACTCCCCTCACTTCTAGTTATAAACCAATTTTACAACCATTAGCATTAACTTGTTTAGGACGTTCGGGAACGACCTGGGTAATGCGACTATTATCAGAACATCCAGATATTATTGTCAGTGGAGGTTATCCTTATGAAATACTAGCTGCTCAATATTGGATACATTTATTTAAAGTTATTTCAGAGCCAGCTAATCTATTAGAATCTACTCCTAGATTACACGGTTTTGCTCAGAAATTAAATTGGATTGGTCATCATCCTTGTTACGATTTTTCAAATGGTTATGAGAGCTTTTCATGGTTTGGAACTGACTATACAAAACAAGCAGCAAGTTTCTGCCAAGAAAGTATAGATAGATACTATCAAAATATCGCTAAAACTCAAGAAAAAACGGTCTCTTTAGAATCAGAAAAAATTACTTATTTTGCTGAGAAGTATCATGCAAATTTTCCACATATTTTCCAAAATTTATCGGAATTATATTCTAATTTTCGAGAAATAATTCTAGTTAGAGACTTCCGAGATGTAGTTTGTTCAATGCTGGCTTTTAATGCCAAAAGAAGGAAAGATGGTTTTGGTTTAAAAAGACACAATAAACTAGAGGATTTTGTATATGAATTTGGTAAAAATTCTGTCATGCCTCTTTTAGAAAGATGGCGTAATAATTCTGAACAATTACACTTAGTACGCTATGAAGATTTAATTCAGTTTCCAGTAGAAACATTGAGTGCTACGTTTGAGTATTTGGGATTAGAAAATTCACCAGAGATAATTAATAAAATTCTCGAAAAAGTCTCTCAAGATACAACTCAACTAGAAAGACATCAAACCAGTTCTAATCCTGAATCTTCTATAGGGCGTTGGGAACAGGAGTTGAGTCCTGAATTAAAAGCTGTATGTAATAATGTATTTGCAGAAGTATTGGTAGAGTTTGGCTACAGTGAAAATAGGGATATTCAGGGAACTGTAATTCCAGTTACTCAACCAAAAATACCCCATAAAAAGACTGAATCTATTAGGAAATTAATTGTGCCGATAGAAACAGGTGAAAATACAAAATATCTGGCAACATTAGGCAAGATAGATAAAGTTTTGATTGAAAGTCAAGTCTTGCAAATAGTTGGTTGGGTGTTTTTCCTAAATTCGATGCCAATTACAGGTTTTAAAGTTTCAGTAGACAATACTCAAATAGATAATATTAATATTGAACAAATATTTGGCTTGCCTACTCCTGGAGTCAAGAAACATCACCCACGGGTAAAAGGTGCAGCAAAGGCTAGATTTAAGTTGACAATATCTCTAAATGAAGACCAGATTGAACAATACAAAAACAGCTTAGTCATTTTAACTCCAGAAAGTAATGGATTTGAAGGAAGTGTTTTGATTGGGGTGTTAAATTCTAATTTAAAAATTTTTCCAGCTGATGACATCAACACATTTGAAAAAATGATTCATCAACTTACCCATAATGCCTTGAAATGGTTAGGATATTTAATTCAAAGAGTGGGTATTAAACCAACTGATAGTATTCTTGATATTGGCTGTGGAGAAGGTAATATTTACTATGGTTTAGCTTATTACTTAACACCTAAAGGGCGTTATGAAGGTATTGATTTTTCAGAAAAAGTAATTGATTGGGCACAGCAAGAAATTACTTCCATAAAGCACAATTTTCACTTTCAATACT
>NZ_LGSU01000304.1 GCF_002260545.1 Hydrocoleum sp. CS-953
AAAATTAAAGACTGCAAATGCCGAAATATATGATAAAAATTACTTGGGAGTGTTGGGTATGTCTATTATTAAAGGCTCAGAAAAAATTGTTAATCCACTTCAGGAAAGCGCCCTCAAAAAAAAGGGTTTGTGTGATTATGTAATTAATATAGCATCTGGTTGTCTTCATGGATGTACATTTTGTTATGTACCTTCTACTCCAGCAATTAGAACAAAACAAAAGGAATTACAAGAAAAAGGAATTAGTAATCCTCAAATGGATTGGGGCAAATATTTATTAGTTAGAGAAAATATACCTGAGCAGTTAGAAGAAAAGTTAAGTCGTAAAAAAAAATGGCGCGAAACACCAGAAGGTAAAGGAGTAGTTTTATTATGTTCTGGAACTGACCCATATCAAAATTATCAAACAGCAAAAATTACTCGTCAAACTGTCGAAATTTTATCTAAAAATCACAAAAGAGTAAGGATTTTAACTCGTAGTCCTTTATGGATAAATGATTTAGATATTCTTAATCAACCTAATATTACAGTTGGCATGAGTTTACCATTTTTAAATGATGAACTTAGTCTCAAAATTGAACCACAAGCACCCCCACCATCTAAACGCTATGAAGCTTTACAAAAAGGTCATAAAGCTGGATGTAGATTGTATGTAGCTATGGCTCCTACTCCTCCAATAATTACGTTAGATGACTTTAAAATAAATTTAGAACAAATTATGAAAATTGACCCAGAAGTAATATTTTGGGAACCTATTAATGCTCGTGGAACTAATGGTAAACGTATGATAGCAGCAGGTTTGGAATTTGCTAGTTCAATTATGACTAAGAAATCATGGGCAGAAAATTTTATTAAACAGTGGGAACAGGTGGAAAAAGCAGCCCAAAGTGTTGGATGTTTAGATAAGCTTCATATTTGGCCAGATCCAGAATTAAAAGGTTATGTAGAAGAAGAAAAATTAAATCATTGGTTATATATGCCAACAATAGAAAAATGGCAGGAAGAAACAGTTTCTCAGACTAGCAAAAAATCTACAAAAACAAGATATAAAAAACTGGCTATTATCAGATGATACTCAAATTTAAACTGCATCACCTTTGACAAAAAAATTATAGCAGGACAAGCTTGTATTTCCTTCGTGACTAAGAGCCAAGTGATTATGATAATTTTTTGTGTTGAGGGATTGCAAGTTTAGAGAAGGTGTGTTATTGTAATTAAATATTTGGACGTATAGCTCAGTTGGTTAGAGCGCCACGTTGACATCGTGGAGGTCACAGATTCGAGTTCTGTTACGTCCATTTTATCTACAGTAAGGGTTTCAGACTTGACTGATAATCTTTTATCTTCCTCTACCTTGGTAAAAATACTATATAAAGTACGAGTTAAAGGATTTTTGATCAAAAAAATAAGGCTATGGACATCCAAGTGACTAATTTTATATTATCCATCTATTGACAATTTCATACGCCATTTCCCCACAATATCTTTTAAATTTATTGCCAACCAATCATCATATTTAGAATACAGTGGTAATCTTTTAATTAACTGCCATCCTCCAGATTCCAAAACTTTTACTAAAGCTTGATAATGCAGGTGAGGATAATCAGGATTAACTTCATCTAATGGTCCGATACCTCCCAAGTCTCGCGCACCATTTTCCAAACAAGCTAATAATATTTCCGGTTTTGTAACCAAATTAGGAGGAATTTGTAGGGTAATATCTGATGGTAAAATTTGACTAGCGATCGCTACAACTTCAGACAATAAATTAATATCAAAACCTTCACCATTCCATATTTCTTGATTACCTGGACTGTAGGGTTGTAGAATAACTTCTTGAATATGACCCCATTTTTGATGAATATTAGCGATCGCTTCTAATGTTTCTTTCCAGTCATTTACAGTCTCTCCAATTCCTAATAATAAACCAGTAGTAAAAGCTATTTTTAATTCCCCAGCCCATTCTAATTGTTGTAACCGTAAATGTGGGATTTTACTAGGAGCATTTCTATGGACTGTTTCTAGTAATTTGGGCGTTATCTGCTCCAACATTAGTCCCATTGACACATTTACCTGTTTCAACTTATTCATTTCTGCCCTACTAAGTGGCCCTACATTAGTATGGGGTAAAAATCCTAAAGATAGAGCTAGTTTACATAAGTCATAGATAAGTTGAAACCAAGCTTGTCTGTATTGACTTTTTGGGTGTACTTCACCACTTAAAATCAAAACTTCAATTATACCTTGATTCTTGAGAGATAATAATTTTTTTTCTGCTTCGGATAGACTCAGCCAAGAATTTGTCCCTGGTTCTGAGCGAAAATTACAATAGCTACAACGATTAAAACACTCATAAGTAGGAACTACTGTATAAGCAGGACTATAAGTAATAATTCTAGACATTAGGTGAAGCATTAAATTCAGTTAGTTACAGAATTTTTGGTAGTGCAGAGCGCGTAATGTGTGGGATAAGTCGCTTATGGCTGGCCAATACAATCTCAAAGCACTGATATATAATGGTTAAGTGCCCACATGGGAGCGAAAAAAGTGCCAATTTTTCAGCCTTTAAGACTAAAAAGTTAGGAAGGCTGGCAGACTTGCACAAAAAGATACAACTACAATTATTCCTCCTGCTTTCGGAGGTCTTCCCACCCTTCCCACCCTCCCCACACTTCCTTGACAC